>NZ_JASJFG010000175.1:0-2243 GCF_030065375.1 Microcystis sp. M49636_WE2
CCCTTTGATAAGGGGGGTGCCGATAGGCGGGGGGATCTACCCTTGATAAGGGGGGTTTGATCCCCCCTGCCCCCCTTGATAAGGGGGGTGCCGATAGGCGGGGGGATCTACCCTTGATAAGGGGGGTTTGATCCCCCCTGCCCCCCTTGATAAGGGGGGTGCCGATAGGCGGGGGGATCCGACAATTTTTAACACCCACCTACTTAGTTACTTCGATCCTAACGCTTTTTGGGCGGGGATAACCCTTAAGATTCTAAAAGCTGCAGATTGATAAAAGTAAATTCTGTGGTGGATTTTTCGCCCCCGGCATCGATTGCGTTAATCACTTGACAGGAGGGTAAATAATAATTACCGATTTTTTCGTAGGTTTCCTTAAAGTCACGTTTTCCCTTTAATTCATCGGTTTTAGCATTGCGGAAAATGGCATTATAGCGAATAGAAATATAACCTTCTCCCGTATCGAGACTTTCCTCGGTATTAATAGTAAAAGCCATCGGTCCCATGACTCGACTGACTTGACAGATTTCCTGGCCGCGGACCTTATAATTAGATCCCATCGCATCGCCGGTGACAAGAATTTCTACCGCACCGGTGGGATCATCTTGCCCGAAATTAAACTGGTTTTTGCCGTGGGAGGCATCAAAATTGCCTCTTTTGCGGTGAGTAACGATGTCGCGCATTTGATTATAGATACTTTCTTGCACTTTCTCGTCATCAATGCCCGTTACTTCCACACTATAATCGGCATTAACTTGAATTTTGCCCGTATGGACTTCCTCCCCTTGGGTGAGGATAATATCAGCAGTGTAACCGGGGAATCCTTCATCCCAAGTGTAACGGTTTTCGTAGGCGGAGCGGAAAATATCTCGGGCGTTCGTCGTGGCTACAGTCATAATCGCTTTACTTGTGTTGATAACTCCATTTATATCATTGTCGCTGATTTTTTCGCCTCTGGCCGAGATTTCTAGAAAACTAGATGAATTCCACAGCTTAGGGAAAAGTCAGTTAGAATGGGTCAATGACCAGTCCCTTGCTCGATTGCCATAAATCTAAATAAGCAAAAAATAAACATGAGCAATTATGACAAAATTAAGTCCAAAAGTTACCGCAATTATTCGTTCTGGTGAACAACAAGGATATGTAGGTGAATGCGTGGAAATTTCGATTGTCACCCAGGGAAATACCTTAGATGAGGTGGTTAATAATCTCCAAGAAGCCATTTTACTGCATTTAGAGGGAGAAGACCCCAGGGAGTTCGGTCTAGTTGCCAAACCTTCTCTACAGATTATATTTGAGTTACAGCCAGAATATGCCTAAGCTGAAACAACTATCCGGCAAAGACATTATGCTGTTCTTAATTTAAATTGCTTGTTGAGACGAGGTAAGAGGCAACCCCCCTCCGACATTGGGGTAGGGTTGATTCATGAATCAACCCTACTATTAATCAACCCTACTATTAATCAACCCTACCAACATCGGGGGGGTTTAAGGATAGGCGGTTAAAATGCGTCTTAGCTGATCAAAAATCAGGCTAAAATAGAAAAAACTCACCCTCAGCGACCAAGGCGATGGCAAAAGAAACGGCGAAAATCAAGCTTTATCGGAAAACCTATCAACTTCCCCAACTAAATCGCCCCGATTTATTGGTTTTGCAGGATCAGATTCAAGAAAGACAGCAACTGATTAAAACTGGAAAACGGGTCCGCAATACATGGTTAGGATTGAGGAAAAAAGAAGAACCCCTCAATTTCGAGGAAACTTTTCAAGAATTAGAAAGATTAGTCAAGGACTATAACCAGTTAATCGGATTTCTCACCGACCATAAGGATGAATACCGGCGGTTTTTCCTGTCACTGACCGAGGAAATCAAGGAGGCAGTGGCGGTTAAATGCCATAAATTGGCAGAAAAAGAGCGAAAACGCCAATCTTTGGAGAATAGCATCGGCTCGGCTGAACTGCGAGATACCCTGAGACTACAGAAACAGCAGATTTTCCGCACCGTGATTCTCTTTGGTTGCGCCAGCTTGCTTATGCTCAAGAAAATCGACTTAATCAGCGAAAGTATCCAGAAATTAGCTGAAGATCAGGATACACAAAAACAGGTTTTCTCGAAAATGATCGGCGAGTTGAACGGGTACAAACAAGTGTATCAGTTGCAGCTGGAGTTAGATAGTCTGGAACAAGAAGCGATCGAAATGGCCAAAGTAGCCATTAATCTAGAACAATACCTAAAACCAATTATC
>NZ_JASJFG010000176.1:0-1768 GCF_030065375.1 Microcystis sp. M49636_WE2
AGTAGAATCAATCTTGCAACAGACGGGCCTTGGGGATTACTTTAGTGTCATTGTCACCGGTGATGAGATTAGCACCAGTAAACCGCAACCGGATGGTTATTTACTGGCCGTAGAAAGATTCAATCGTTGGAATTTTAATCTGCAATTGCAACCCTGGGAATGTCTGGTGATTGAAGATACTTTTGCTGGTTGCGAAGCGGCAAAAAGAGCGGGAATGCAGGTGGTGGGAATCGCTCATACCTACCCCTTCCATTTTATGCAGAGAGTGTCCAACTGGGCGATCGATAATTTCTCCCAACTAGACCTCGATCGCGTGGAAGAAACTTTTAGCCAAATCGGGGATAAAAAGGAGCGATCGGGATTTTTAGGCGATCTATGACCATCTAGAGGCGATTCACAAGCTGAAAATCCCTACTTGTAAAAATCGGCAATTCGTGTTATGCTAACGAAAGTGCTAAGAAAATGCGGGTGTAGTTTAGTGGTAAAACCCTAGCCTTCCAAGCTAATGATAGGGGTTCGATTCCCCTCACCCGCTTAAGTTGTTGTGCAGTCACACATTATCTGTCGTCTGATGGATAAGGGTTTTCGGCTATTGTAGTAGATATGTATGGGAGAAGTTCAGTGAGTAACGCACAGAAAACGGGTTTCTCGGAGAAACCCGTTTTCTACTCATGCAAAAGGCAAAACGGAGTTTGGTTCTCACAAGATATCTATAATCTTAGAGGAGTTGGAAGTATTAAAAAAAGTTTTGAGTCGGTTGAGCTAGGATAGTGAAAGAATACCGAGAGGACGTGAGCATGACACCAACAACCACGAAAACGCTCTACGATACCGATTTCGCTCTCTGGATCGACGAAACAGTAGATCGATTAAAAGCCGGAGATTTCGCTGCGATCGATCTGGACAATTTAATCGAGGAGGTGGAATCCTTGGGAATTGGTCAGCGTAAATCGGTTCATAGTTTTCTGGTTCGTTTACTGGAGCATCTCTTAAAACGGTGTTATGTCGCTCTCCCGGATTGTTATCGGGGATGGGAGGTCGAGATCCGGAATTTTCGCAACGAGTTAAAAAAAGAGTTTAAATACTCACCGAGTTTAAAAAGCTTTCTAGTCGAGATCTTTGGGGAATCCTACGGGGAAGCGTTGGAGTCGGTGCGCGAGGATTATCCTGATACAAGTTTTCCTGATGTTTGTCCTTTTGCGAAGGATGTGGATACTCTGTTAACTGAAAAGTTTTGGAGAGATGGACAGTGAGGGAGTAAAGATAAAAAGTGAGATTGCCATAAAGCTTCGGAGTAATTGAGAGCAATGCAATACTTAAAAAATATCAGTCTAGCCAAAGACTGGAAATTAGATAAATGGGGCGAATGTTATCAAAAAATATCGACAAACTATCAGCCTTTTGAAAAGGGAAATACGCCTTATACCTGGACTTCCCCGTTGACAAAAGGCCATAACCTGTGCTGTAGAAGGGATTAAGAGAATTTACAGCGCCCCGTTACTGGGTACAAATCAGGGAAACTCCCAATAAATCTAACGCTTTTTGTTGCAGTTGGGTCGGTCGAGTTATCTTAGAAAAACGATAACTTCCCTCTCTAATCGTACACTCTACTGTATTCAAGCAAATTGTCCCCAGGTCTTCCAACAAAGTCCGAAAACTATGCACAGGAAAGTTCTCTTGATTCCGTTTTTTTCTCTCTTTAGACTGAGCGGATTCACTGCGACTCGCCTTAATCACATTCAGAGAACTATCATCAATTTCTTCATCC
>NZ_JASJFG010000880.1:0-2217 GCF_030065375.1 Microcystis sp. M49636_WE2
CTGTGATTTAATGGGTTTTGATGGCGAAATTGTTTGGGAAATAGATAAACCGAATGGTCAACCGCGACGCTGTTTAGATACAACCCGCGCTCAGGAAAAATTCGGTTTTGTTGCTCAAATGGAATTTAAAGAAGGTTTGCGAAAAACCATTGAATGGTATAGGCAAAACGCCGCTTAGTTCAGATAGCTGGTGTGTTAGATAAATAACTAACACACCAGATTTTTTTTAGGTTACTGACCGGTAAAATCAGAACGAAGGGTTAATTTTAAATCTTCCTTGGGGTTAATTGACAATAATTCCACCGATTCTCCTCGTAATAACCAGCCGGCTAATACTTCTAATCCTCCTCCTCGTAATAATCCCTCGCTAACCGGTTGGTCAGAGATAAAGGAAGCGAGGACAGAAGCGGCGGATTTTCCTAATACTGCACCGTGGATAATTTTATCGGGGTTAACTCCTTTAATTATCCTTTCTAGACGAGTGAAAACTGCCGAAATAGCATCGATAGATTTTTCTTGGGGTTGAGGGGTTTTTAAAAAGATTTTTTGGGATAGAAAACGCGAACCTTGACCGTCAGGTTTAATTTCTCCGATAATCTGACTACCATCGGGAATAATTGTCTGTCCTTGGGAATTTTTGATATTATCGGTGACGGTCAGAGATAAAGAAAAAGTTTCTTGTTTGGTTAAAAGAATTTTTTTCCCTTGCTCGTATTTTACAGGGATGTCTGTGCCGGCAGGAATTAATTGATTATTCCCCAAAAGAATCGGTTTAATCGGGTTAATTGGGGCGAATTGACGTGCGATCGCAGGAGTCAAAGAGAGGGAGACCACAACGAAAGAAGCACTTAAAAGCATTGTTAATAGGGTCAGAGGATGATGACGACCCTGCTTTTGAAAATATAGCATCTTACCCTTGAGTTTCCTAGTGGGAGCGAATTAAAGACAGAGACGAAAGCGGGAAAAAGTTTGTTTCCAAGCAGGAAAATGCGGGAAAAAGGAGAATTTTAGCAAAAAATAACTGATATTTCCGACTAATTGCCAGTTGTTAGTTTAGTTGGTCTATTGAAACGCCAAAACTCTTGATTTGTCCGCAGTTCTTAGTTTTACACGGTCAATGGATAACAATAACTATTTCTGAGCAAATTATAGGTTCACTCCTATCAAAAAAAAATCACCCGATCGAATTAAAATCTGTGAAAAAATGTAACAATTGTGACAAAAAACTGAGGGAGTGGGGAATTATGAATTAAGAATTATGAAGTGGGAAGTGGTGAGTGGTGCGCTTGTACTAATCTAATACTCAGTTTAAATGCAGTAAAGCCTACTAAAGATAGAAATAGAGAGAGTGAAAGATTGCTAGACTACTAGGGGTGGGTAGCTAAAAAAGTCTCTCCTCTAACCGCATAATGACACAATTAATACTAAATCCGCTGAGTATAGGCTATTTATGAGGACAGGCAAAAGGCAAGAGGCAAAAGGAGGAATAAATAATCAGTCTTTAATAACTGGATTTAGTATAACTTTAATTTTTGCGATCGAGTAAACCAAGAATATTCTCCCCGATCACCCGTGAACTTGATGCTGTTGCTAAAATAATCTTCATAAGTCCCCAAGCTACCGAAACGAGCAAAGAGAGAATCGCCACTTTATCAATTAATCAATTATGGATTTACTCGAATACCAAGCCAAGGAAATATTTGCTCAAGTAGGTATCCCCATTTTACCTTCCCAACCAATCCACGAACCGGGGGGACTAAAAAGATTAAACATTCCCTATCCTATCGTGCTGAAATCCCAGGTACGCACGGGAGGCCGGGGAAAAGCAGGAGGAGTGAGATTTGTCGCTAATACCATTGATGCGATCGCTGCTGCCCATGCTATCTTTCATTTACCGATCGCCGGAGAATATCCAGAGGTAATCTTAGCAGAAGCCAGGTATAATCCGCAACAGGAGATATTTTTAGCCATTTTACTCGATTATCATCTGCAAAGACCGGTTTTACTGGGTGCGAGTCAAGGGGGGATGGATGTGGACAGTTTACTGGCAACCATGCAAAAAGTGGTCATCGAAGCGAGATTTTCCCCCTATCTCTGTCGGCAATTAGCCGTATCTATGGGTTTAAGAGGGTCTTTGATCGAGTCTATCAGTCAAATTCTCGAAAAAATGTATAGTCTCTTTGTCAGCAAAGATCTCGATATTATCGAGATTAATCC
>NZ_JASJFG010001098.1:0-1905 GCF_030065375.1 Microcystis sp. M49636_WE2
CCGCAACAGACGAGAAATGCGATGGGGAATTGCTTCAGCATTGCGATTCATCCAGTTATAATTGCGTGTCAGCAAGTTAGCCACAGGAATCGCATCACAACGGGGATTAAATTGATCTAATTGCAATTCTACAGATGATTCCGAGCTATCAGGCTCTAAAATCCCCGTAATTGACTTGATTTTAATTCTGGTTGTGTTGCCGTCAAAAATTTTTTCAATTAAACCAAGGGCCGCTAATTTATCTAACATCATACCCGCCGAGCGTTCGCTGCCCTGGTCCTGATCCTGATAAAATAAATCCGATGCTTGCCGATGGGTACAGATAATGGCAGTGGTGGGAAAAATTAACTGGGATAAAGGGGGTTTTGCCTGTCCTTCCTTGGCGATCGCATAAATCCAGAGACGCAGAAAACAAGTGGCACGCACCCGGGTTAATCCCACTCTCCCCACCAAGCGCTCGATCATTTGTTCTTGTTTTTCCCAAGAATACCAAATTTTCAGGTGTTTGCTCTCCATCTTTTCGGTCCTAGATTCTGACAACGATTATACTTGATACTTCACCCCACTTCACCCCACTTCACCCCAGTTCTCAACCCTCCCCCTACTAGATAGCGCTCATTGTTGTTGCACCTCTAGAAGAGACAAAATGGGTGTAGAAACATTTAGGAGACGATTATGAACGATAAAAAATACGGTACTGCTCCCAGTCATACTCAAGCGTGGATTTTTCAAACTTGGTTATCTTTTATTGTCTCTATTTCTGCCACTTCTTTAGGAGTTATTTATCTACCAGTAGATGCGTGGATTAAAGGTTATTTAGGCATGGGTTTACTATTTACCGTCGGTTCCACCATTAATTTATCAAAAACTGTCCGTGATGTCGAAGAATCTAAACGCTTAATTAATCGCATTGACGAAGCAAAGTTAGAACGGATATTGAGTCAGTACGATCCCTATAAGGAGTAGTTTTTCCCAGTTATTGGTTATCAGTTTTTTCGATTATTCTCACTCTTTTTTCTGACTTAGGAGAGTTTATATGCTATTCACAACTAATCTAATCAGTGTGACCAAAGGAATAATTTCTCTTTTACAAAATCCCAGTAACATTATGTCTGTATATGATATTGAAGATGGCTTAAAAGAGAGTTGGTTACAGCGATTATCTTTGCAATATGTTAAAAGCGATCGAGCTACCGCCCAAATGATTGCCCAAAGATATCTAGCCGCTAGTCCCTGTTTAGAAACCTTGCTAAAACTCCCGGAAGATTCCCTAGGTTATCATTATGCTACTCACCTAATTAGTCTCAATTTTGATCCTAATTTTTATCGGTCTATTCAGGTCAATTCCGACACAGATTATCTGCTGCTTCGCCTACGGCAAACTCACGATATCTGGCATATAGTCACGGGTTTTGGTGTCGATGGCATGGGAGAATTGCAGCTGAAAGCTTTTGAATTAAGTCAAACTCGTCGCCCTCTAGCTATTGTACTACTTTTAGGGGGATTATTGGGAGCTTTATTTTCTTCGCCACTTTCCTTACATTCTCTCTGCAAAGAGATTGTCATCGCCTATAATTTGGGCAAAAATACTCGACCTTTTTTAGCGCAAAAATGGGAACTAGCTTGGGAGAAATCCCTGCTAGTTTGGCGGCAAGAATTGGCAATCGTCCACTCGAACCTAGGAAATTAATTTTGCTGGACTACTTAAGTAAGTGGTTATAATTAAATTGAGGATAGATTTTGTCTTTGATCCCCCCTTAATCCTAGGGTTTATTCATAGTAGGGTTGATTCATGAATCAACCCTACCCTTAATCCCCCCTTAATCCCCCCCCCATCACCCCCTCCCCCCCCCTTCCTCCCCCCCCCCCCCCCCCCCCCCCCCCCCCCCCCCCTACACCCCCCCC
>NZ_JASJFG010000263.1:0-1123 GCF_030065375.1 Microcystis sp. M49636_WE2
CGGAATCGCTCCTTTCCGAGCTTTCCTCTGGCGGATGTTCAAGGAACAACACGAAGATTATAAATTCAAAGGTCTAGCTTGGTTGATTTTCGGAGTTCCCAAAACGGCCAATATTCTCTACCAAGAAGAATTAGAGAAAATCGCGGCGGAATTCCCCGATAACTTCCGTCTCACCTATGCCATCAGCCGGGAACAGCAAAATCCCCAGGGCGGCAGAATGTATATTCAACACCGGGTAGCCGAACACGCTGACGAAATCTGGAATCTACTCCAAAGTCCCAAAACCCACGCTTATATGTGCGGACTGAAAGGGATGGAAGATGGTATCGACGATGCTATCAGTGGTGCTGCCGCTAAAAATGGCACCGATTGGTCTGTCTATCAGAAACAACTGAAAAAAGAACATCGCTGGCACGTAGAAACCTACTAAACCAAAAAGGTTCTCTGAAAATTTTTTCGGGTGGGCAATGCCCACCTTTTTTGTCTTGGTTTCGGTTAAGATAAGTAGCTGGTTATAATTAAATTAAAAATGGATTTTAGGTTCGATCCCCCCTACCCCCCTTAATAAGGGGGGTGCCGATAGCTGGGGGGATCCCCCCTTAATCCCCCCTTAATAAGGGGGGCATCTGAAAGTTTTTAATACCTATCTACTTAGGTTTTTTAAAAGACCTTTAAAAAGATGAAATTCTCTCGACGCTTTTTTCCCGTTTTCCTTGCCCTCTGCTTACTGTTTATTTTGCTGCCCCGGGCCTGGAGTTTTACTAATAGCCAAAAACAAATTCTGGCAGATTTAAAAACAGCCGAGATTATTTATCTGGGAGAAAGACACGATAGTCAAGCCGATCATCAGGCCCAATTAGCTATTATCAAGTATTTACAGGCTAATAATCCCCAAATAGCCATCGCTTTCGAGATGTTTCAACGTCCTTACCAAATCTATTTGGATCAGTATTTAGCCGGCAAAATTAGCGAAAATCAGTTAAGAGAAAAAAGTGAATACGACCAACGTTGGGGATTTGATTGGGAATTTTACGCCCCGATCCTGCGCTTGGCCAAGGCGAAAAAACTACCATTGATCGCCCTCAATACACCCACGGAAATCACTAGAAAAGTGGCACAGGAG
>NZ_JASJFG010000103.1:0-1346 GCF_030065375.1 Microcystis sp. M49636_WE2
AGACGCAGAAGCGCGACGACAACAAAGAAAAGGTGATCTGGCAGCTGTAGAATATTTTCGCTATCATCTACAGGAAATTGTTCCCAAGTCAATTAATAATTTATTAGCTTTATTCGACTTAGCTTTAGATTTAGAAATATTCGCTCCAGGAGAACTACTTAATTATCCTATTCAAGAGAATCTCAGATATAATCCTGATCGAGAATTGCTTTTAAATGTAGTTCTCAAAAGTCTTTTATATCCCCATGAATTAACTTTAGATTTAGCTCAAGCAAGTTTACCTTACCTAGGGGAATTAGCCGATAGTTTTATCCCGCAAGCTTTTCAGATATCAGCACGAGTCACCAACGAGCAACAAAGTCCCGCTTTTGGAGTAGAAATTATTAAACTTTGTCTGCAATTAAGACCTAATGATCTGAGTCTTTTGGAACAATTGGTTAACCTCTATATTTTAGCAGAAGACTTTGATAATTCTTTGATAACTGCCTATCAGTTGCGAGAAATTTGTCTAACCCCAACCCTAAAGTTATACAGTAATTATCTAATTTTGTTAATACTTTTGCGCTGGGGAGTTTGGCAAGAAATTGATCATATTTATCAAGAATATCATGATTTATTACAGGAATTAACCCGTCGGAAAAATATTACTCTAGAACCGATTATTAAAACTAGCTTTCTCAATGTTTCTAGTCCCCTACCCTACCTAGGCGATCGAGCCTTAGCCAACCGAAAATTAACTAATTGCGTCGCCGAAATTTTTCTTGATAATAATAGTTTTAAAACTCCTTTAATTACAAACGAAAAAGCTTCAGAAAAACTAACTATTGGTTATCTTGCCAGTACCTTAAAACATCATTCTGTCGCTTGGTTAAGTCGTTGGTTAATTCACCATCATGATCGAGAAAAATTGCAAATAGCCATCTATACTATTAACCAAGAAGAAGATGAAATTACCCGTCAATGGTTCCGGGATAGCCGAGATATTATCCGTCATTTTCCCTACGCTCAAAATCCCCTAGAAGTTGCCCAACAAATTCAACAGGATCGGATAGATATTCTAGTAGATTTAGATAGTTTAACCCATAATTTCACCAATCAGATTATGGCCCTGAAACCCGCAGCAAAACAAGTGACTTGGTTAGGTTGGGATGCTTCTGGATTAGCAACTATAGATTACTATATCGCCGATCCCTACGTTTTACCCCAGCAAGCGGAGGAATATTATCGAGAAAAAATCTATCGTTTACCAGAGACATATTTAGCAGTGGATGGTTTTGAAATCGGCACTCCCAATCTCCGTCGAGAAGATTTAGAAATTCCCCCCGATGCTACCATCTATTTTTCCG
>NZ_JASJFG010000671.1:0-5099 GCF_030065375.1 Microcystis sp. M49636_WE2
GAATCTAACGCCTCTTTAATACACTGCAACATCCGCTTATAATCCTTGGGCATTACTTTAACAAACTTGGGCAACATTTCCGACCAATTTGCTAAAACTAGGGACGCTTTTTGACTTTGGGTGTAATCAGCATGGCGTTGAATTAACTCGCGTAAATCGTCGATTTCTTCCCCTTCTAGCGCCTCTAAAGCTACCATTTGGGTATTGCAACGAGTGGCGAAATCCCCCGACTCATCGAGGACGTAGGCGACACCACCACTCATCCCGGCGGCGAAATTGCGACCGGTGGGCCCTAAAACAACGACTTTACCCCCCGTCATATACTCGCAGGCGTGGTCGCCAACGGACTCAACCACCGTAGTCACCCCAGAGTTACGCACCCCAAAACGTTCCCCAGCAACCCCAGAAATATACACCTCACCACTGGTCGCGCCGTATAAAGCCACGTTACCGATGATAATATTCTCCTCGGCCACAAAAGTGGAACCTTTGGGCGGATAAACGATGATTTTGCCACCGCTTAAACCCTTACCCACATAATCATTAGCATCCCCTTCTAACTCCAGTGTCACCCCTTTGGGAACAAAAGCACCGAAACTCTGCCCCGCGCTGCCCTGAAAATGGAGATGTACGGTATCTTCGGGTAAACCCTCCCAGTGACGTTTAGTGATTTCGTTGCCTAAAATCGTCCCCACCACGCGGTTAATATTTTTAATCGGTAGTGTCGCCTTGACTTTTTCGCCTTTTTCAATGGCATCCTTGCATAAATCCAGTAAAATGGTTATATCCAAGGACTTATCTAAACCGTGGTCCTGGGGAATCTGGCAATAACGTCCTACCTCTGCATCTACCTCCGGTTGATAGAGAATTGGAGTTAGGTCAATTCCTTTCGCTTTCCAATGTTCTACCGCCTGTTTTGGCTCTAATACATCAGTTCGCCCCACCATTTCATTTAAGGTGCGGAATCCCAATTCGGCCATAATTTCCCGCACTTCCTGGGCGATAAATTTCATGAAATTCACCGTATATTCGGGATCTCCGATGAAATTCTTCCGTAATAACGGATCCTGGGTCGCTACCCCCGCCGGACAGGTATTAAGATGACAAACCCGCATCATAATACAGCCTAACGTCACCAGTGGCGCGGTCGAAAACCCGAATTCTTCGGCCCCCAATAGGGTTGCCACCACCACATCGCGGCCGGTTTTCATCTGGCCATCGGTTTCCACCGCAATGCGACTGCGAAGATTATTTAACACCAATGTTTGATGGGTTTCTGCTAGTCCCAACTCCCAGGGTAAACCCGCGTGTTTAATCGAGGTTTGGGGTGAGGCTCCGGTCCCACCATCGAAACCAGAGATTAAAACCACGTCGGCGTGAGCTTTAGCGACTCCGGCGGCGATTGTGCCAACTCCCACCTCAGAAACCAGTTTTACGCTCACTCTGGCCGCACGATTGGCATTTTTTAGGTCATGAATCAACTCCGCTAGGTCTTCAATCGAGTAGATATCGTGGTGGGGTGGGGGAGAAATTAAACCAACTCCGGGGGTGGAGTGACGGACTTTGGCAATCCAAGGATAGACTTTTTTACCCGGTAATTGACCGCCTTCGCCCGGTTTTGCCCCCTGGGCCATTTTTATCTGCAATTCTCGCGCTTGGGAGAGGTAAAGACTGGTGACACCAAAACGGCCGGAAGCTACCTGTTTAATGGCACTATTTTTCGAGTCTCCCTGTTCATTTGTCCAAGTGTAGCGCTCGGAATCTTCGCCCCCTTCCCCGGTGTTCGACTTGCCACCGATACGATTCATGGCAATAGCGAGGGATTCGTGGGCCTCTTTGGAAATGGACCCGTAACTCATGGCCCCGGTTTTAAAGCGTTTCATAATCGCTTCAATCGGTTCCACTTCTTCGATGGGGATACTTTCCCGGTTTTTAAAGGTTAATAGTCCCCGCAGGGTGAAGAATTTTTGATTCTGTTGGTTGACCAGTTGGGAATACTTCTTAAAGAGGTCGTATTTGCCCAATTTTACCGCTTGTTGCAGGGTATGAATGGTTTCTGGGCTAAAAAGATGGGCTTCCCCGTCCTTACGCCATTGATATTCACCGCCAATATCGAGGGTATGCACATTAACATCCCGGTCGGGGAAAGCGTGGCCATGTCTGAGTAGGGATTCCCGGGCAATAATTTCTAAATCGGCCCCTTCAATGCGGGAAGCTGTCCAAGTAAAATAGCGATCGACTACCGATCGATTTAAGCCAATAGCCTCGAATATTTGCGCCCCACGGTAGCTTTGCAGGGTGGAAATGCCAATTTTAGAGGCCACTTTAATTACGCCCTTGGTGGCGGCTTTTATGTAGTTTTTACAGGCACTCTGGTGGTCAACTCCTACCAATAAACCTTCCTCGATCATACTGCCGAGGGTGGCAAAGGCTAGATAGGGATTAATCGCACCGCAACCATAACCGAGTAAAAGGGCGTAGTGATGCACTTCCCGGGGTTCGCCAGATTCCAGGACAAGGCCCACTCTGGTGCGGGTTCCCTGCCGGATGAGATGATGGTGTAAACCGGCAACCGCCAGCAGTGAGGGAATCGGGGCGTGATTTTTATCGATACCTCGATCGCTTAAAATAATAATGCTCGCGCCCGCTAAAATTGCCTCGTCCACCTCTTGACAAATTGCCTCAATTGTGCTACGCATCCCCTCGACTCCCGAAGTGGGATCGAAGAGAATGGGAATAGTCACGGTTTTAAATTCGCTATTGCCCTGTAAACGCGCTAATTGGGCGTTAGTGAGGATAGGAGAGTTAAGTTTAATCAGGTGACAGCTTTCGGGCTGCGGATCCAGGAGATTTCTCTCAGCGCCGATAGTGGTGATGGGAGAGGTGATAATTTCTTCGCGAATCGAGTCAATCGGGGGGTTAGTGACTTGGGCGAATAACTGCTGAAAGTAATCATAAAGCAGTTTTGGGCGATCGGACAAGACGGCTAGGGGTGTATCGGAACCCATGGAACCCACTGCTTCCACTCCATCCCGGCCCATGGGGGCTAATAAAAGACGTAATTCCTCAAAAGTGTAACCGAAAGCGGTTTGCTGT
Source organism: Microcystis sp. M49636_WE2 (assembly GCF_030065375.1). Lineage (NCBI taxonomy): Bacteria > Bacillati > Cyanobacteriota > Cyanophyceae > Chroococcales > Microcystaceae > Microcystis > Microcystis sp. M49636_WE2. Next base: position 3,097 of record NZ_JASJFG010000671.1, read on the forward strand.
TGAATTAGGGAAACAGAAGTTTCCGGTGGAGCAGTTTCCACCGCCGGTAAATCGTCTAAATTGACTAAATTTTCGTTTAACCACTGGCGATAGGGTTTAGCGTTGGCAATACCTGCTTTTATTTCCTCATCGGCCACGATACGACCTTCTTTCATATCCACAAGGAACATCCGGCCGGGTTGCAGACGACCTTTAAAAGCGACGCGTTCTGGTTCAATGGGTAAAACTCCCGCTTCCGATGCCATAATTACTAGGTCATCTTTGGTGACATAGTAACGGGAAGGACGCAAACCATTGCGGTCTAACACTGCTCCCATCATCGTACCATCGGTAAAAGCGATCGAGGCCGGACCATCCCAGGGTTCCATCAAACAGGAATGGTATTCATAAAAGGCTTTTTTCTCATCACTCATCGATTCGTGGGCTGCCCAGGGTTCAGGAATCATCATCATGACAGCGTGAGGGAGAGAACGCCCCGATAAAACCATTAATTCTAGGGCATTATCAAAAATTAAGGAGTCACTACCCTCGATATTAATAACCGGCTGGATTCTTTTGATGTCTTCCCCGAATAAGGGTGAGGCAAACATCGACTGACGGGCGTGCATCCAGTTAATATTACCTCGCAGGGTATTAATTTCGCCATTGTGGGCAATATAACGGTAAGGGTGGGCGCGTTCCCAACTGGGGAAGGTATTGGTACTAAAACGAGAATGGACTAATCCTAAAGCACTTTGAAAGTCGGGGTCGTGTAAATCGGGGAAATAGTCACCCACCTGTACCGGCATTAATTGCCCTTTATAGACAATGGTACGACTAGAAATACTGCAAGGATACCAGTAACGATTAAAAGATTGACGATTGAGATGGGAACGCTTGCGAATAACGTATAATTTGCGTTCAAAGGCCAGATCATCGCTTAAATTGGCATCGCGTTCGATGAAAACCTGTTCGATAAAGGGTTCGGTAGATTTGGCCGAATTGCCCAAACTAGAGTTATCCGTGGGAACATCACGCCAACCGAGAACTTTTAACCCCTCTTCGGCGGCGATTTTCTCGAATTCCTGGCGACTTTTCCCGCGAATTTCGGCATCAGGGGCCGTGTAGAGCATTCCTACCCCGTATTGTCCCGCTGCCGGCAAGGTAAAACCTAGATCCCCAGTCACTTTCCGGAAAAATAGGTCAGGGATTTGGCATAAAATACCCGCCCCATCTCCCGTATTTTTTTCCGCACCGCACGCGCCACGGTGATCGAGGTTTAGTAAAATTGTTAAGGCCTGTTCAACAATATCGTGGGACTTTTTACCCGTTTTATGAACGATAAAACCGACACCACAAGCATCATGTTCAAATTGGGGATCGTATAGTCCTTGTTTCCGTGGAGTTTGATTGTTATTCATCTTGTCTAATAGCCTAGCAGTCTGGAAGGGAAGGGCCTAGAGGGTGAGCCAGAGTAGCGATTCTAGGTATATCAATTCTGTATCCAGACTGGACCTTCGGTCTTATATCTTAAGGAAATGTTTCGATGTGACAAGGGTTCCTTTACACCGAAGAGATTATTCACGAATTTTTTAGCAGCGGATCGATTAAGTCGTCGGGAATGTGGTTACGCTCGATATAAGCGTTAATTTCCTCTAGATGGTCGCTGTAATAGGTCAACGCACTGAAAATCTGACTTAACGTCAGATGGGGCATTCCTAGGGGTATTTCTTCGGGAGCGACCCCCAGACGCCAAGTTTCGACGATGGCGCGGACGGGTGTACGGGTTCCTTTGATAATTGGTTCCCCGTGTAAGATCTCGTCGTCTCGAACGATATAGAGATATTCGGTCGCTTGAACCATCGCGGTTTTCTGGAGTGGATATCGTTTAGTTTATCGTATCGATCGAACCCCCGACTATTCCCCATAAATATCGGTTCGGTTACTTCAGCCACCCGATCTCACTTGCGGCGATTGTTTCGCTCTTTCTCGCCATTTTTTTGAATTTTCTGTAATTACCTCGC
>NZ_JASJFG010000465.1:0-1859 GCF_030065375.1 Microcystis sp. M49636_WE2
CTAACAACAATCCGACTAAAATCAAAGATAAGAAACAACCCAAACCAGAATCATTGACAGAATAGCTGCGGAAAAAGTTGTTATTCACGGCTCAACCCTCGATTCATCAAAGCTGCAATTATCTTTAACCTAACACATTCCTAACACATTGCCACGGTTAAATCTTCCTTTTTGCTCACCGGTTACTAGCTCTATTCTGCCTTGGGTTTAGTTTTGAGCGAGATTATCTTGACTGACATCCTCAGCAAATCTGCTGGCGAGTGGATCGTCCGATTGTTATAATAGTCAGTCCCTATCTACCATATCTCTAAAAACCATGAGCGATCCTCGTCTATCTCTAGTTGCCGCTGCCCGAAGATTTTATCAACTGGGTTGGATGCTTGGCACGGCAGGTAATTTATCCGCTAAAGTTGATGATCATAGTTTTTGGATTACTGCCAGTGGCAAAAGTAAAGGTAAACTCACAGAACAGGATTTTGTGCGCGTAGATCTGACGGGAAAAGTCAGAGAATTAGCTCATCGGGATAATCGTCCTTCGGCAGAAACTAGCATTCATCAGGTGATTTATCGTCTCTTTCCCCAAGCGCAAGCTTGTTATCATGTCCACTCGGTGGAAGCGAATTTAGTTTGCCGTTTTGCTCATCTGGGTAAGTTATCGTTACCTCCCTTAGAAATGTTGAAAGGTTTAGGTATTTGGGTAGAAAATCCTGAAGTATTTATGCCAGTTTTTGCTAACTATCTCGATGTGCCGAAAATTGCCGCAGAAATAGAAAGTAGATTCTCAACTTTCCCCCCAGAAATTCCCGCTTTACTCATTTCTGACCATGGCGTGACGGTGTGGGGTGAGTCTCTAGAAACTACCGAGAATTATTTAGAGATAGTTGAGTATATTTTTCGTTATCTAGTGTTAAGAAGGATTTAAACCGCTTATTCTTAGATTAGCCGAACTTCCCCCAATCCCTTTACTGTTGCCTTTTGCCTCTTGCCTTTTGCCTCGTCTCAACAAGCAATTTAAATTACGAACAGCTTCGCTATCTAGTGGCAGCCTATCAGTTGACACTGTCGTGCTTCGCTGTTCTATGCTGGCGGAACCTTTCATCTCCGAGGTGAAACCGAGAGTTCCTTCAAGCCGACATTATAGGTAAAACCTTGTTAAACCTTCATCGAAAATTTGGGTCTGAAACCCCGTCGTTCTACGACGGCTTTACTGTTAAATATGAGCATCGTTTACGAAATATATGCTAAAATGTGAGATATGGAAAAAGCCTATTCTTACCGATTTTACCCCACACCCGAACAAGAGTCGCTATTGCGGCGCACATTGGGCTGTGTAAGATTGGTTTACAACAAAGCTCTCCATCTCAGAACACAAGCATGGTACGAAAAGCAAGAAAGAGTAGGATATGTTCAAACTTCTTCAATGTTGACCGATTGGAAAAAACAAGAAGAATTAGACTTTCTCAATGAGGTAAGCTGTGTACCTTTACAACAAGGGTTAAGACATTTACAAACAGCTTTTACCAATTTCTTGGCTGGTCGGACTAAGTATCCTAACTTTAAGAAAAAACATCAAGGAGGAAGTGCCGAATTTACCAAATCTGCTTTTAAATTTAAAGACAGACAAATCTATTTAGCTAAATGCACAGAACCTTTACCTATTCGATGGTCAAGACAAATACCAGAAAGCTGTGAGCCAAGTACAGTAACAGTCAGATTACATCCCTCAGGACGTTGGCATATCTCAATAAGATTTGATGACCCAACGATTAAGCCTTTACCAGTAACCGATAAAGCCATCGGAATTGACTTAGGAATTAGTAGCCTAGTAATTACCAGCAATGGCGATAAAGTATCTAATC
>NZ_JASJFG010000356.1:0-1604 GCF_030065375.1 Microcystis sp. M49636_WE2
ATAGGTTTGACCGTTTTTCAGAGTCACTTTTACTTGGGTTGTCCCTTCCACCACATGGGCATTAGTCAAAAGTAGTCCATCTGTACTAATGATAAACCCAGAACCGGTTCCCCGTTCCAAATGCTCCCTGGGAATCGGCACTTCATTACCAAAAAAGCGCCGAAAAAAGGGCTGTTTAAATTCTTCGGGAATTTGGTCGGCCACTTCCCGGGCCGAGTCAATCCGCACCACCGCCGGCCCGACTTTCTGCACGGCCTGGGCGATAAAATTAACATTACCGTCGTTTTGGGGAATAACAGGGAGAGAGAGGGAAGCGGGGAGGATTGCCGGCGGTTTATTTACCTCTAGGGGCGCTTTTCTGCTTAAATACTGATTTCCTAGCACACCCACAGTACCCCCTAGGGCGAGTAATCCCAGTGAAATCCCCAATCTTGTCAATAAACCCATAAGCTCTAGCCCTAAAATGTCGTGTGCGGTAGAATCGGCCCCAAACTTACCTATATTATAGGCTGTCTTTTTTGTCAGTAGAAAAGAATCAATGGGAACTTACCCCGTTTACGGGTCTTCTTTTAGGGGTAAAATCACGAAACAGCTATAAGAATCTCACTTCATGCAATTGTTTGATCGTATCCGTTTAGGGATAGCCGTAGCGGTGGCTAAAACCGTTACTGCTGTGGTTAAAGGACTCCGTTTAGGGGCTGCCAGCGTCTTGCCGGGGGAAATTGCCCGTCGTCTCCATCCCCGTTTGTTGCCGCTACTTTGTGGGCAAGTCCGAAGGGGGGTAATCTTGGTGGTTGGCACGAATGGAAAAACTACCACTTCCCTACTGCTAAGAACTATTCTAGAGCGTCAGGGGGCAAAAGTCACCCATAACACCACTGGGGCGAATTTAATTAATGGTTTAATCACTGCTTTATTGGCCGATGCTAATTTATTCGGCACTTTAAAGGCTGATTATGCCATTTTAGAAGTGGATGAAAATATTCTCCCTTTGGTTTTAAAAGATTGTCGTCCTCGCGCTATTTTAGCTCTTAATTTGTTTCGCGATCAACTCGATCGCTATGGGGAAGTGGATACGATTAGTCGCCGTTGGCAAGGGGCCATATCTCCCCTACCCACCGATACTTTAGTGATTCTCAATGCTGATGATCCGACCCTTTCCCATTTGGGTCAACAACTGCCCCAAAGAGTTGTATATTTTGGCTTAAGTGAGCCGGAATTATATCTAGAAGAAATTCCCCACGCTGTCGATTCTATTTACTGTCCTAAATGTGGCGCTTCTTTGGATTATCGCGGAGTTTATCTCTCCCATTTAGGGGATTTTAGTTGTCCTAGTTGCGGCTTTAAAAAGAGTAGTCCTGCTTTTCATAGTCAGGATTGGCCGCAGATTTTAATCGGTGTTTATAATAAATATAATACTTTAGCGGCGGGTTTAGTAGCCCAGGAATTAGGGATTAAAGATCGAGAAATTTTTGAGACAGTTCAGGGTTTTAAAGCGGCTTTTGGTCGAGCGGAAGAATTAGAAATTGAGGGTAAAAAAGTTAGAATTTTACTGTCTAAAAATCCCGTGGGTATGAATGAAACAATTCGCGCAGTGGCTGATA
>NZ_JASJFG010000298.1:0-3235 GCF_030065375.1 Microcystis sp. M49636_WE2
AAATAGCTTCTAAATCTAACTCCCCACTCTCGATTTTAGGGATTATTTATGCTTCGTAGGGAGTGACACCAGAGAACTTAATTGTCGCCGGTTCCGGGTTTTTGCCGATATTGCGGTCTTTTTTGCCGAAAAATTCACGACCAGCGTTAACTTTTTCGGGGAAGACACCATCAGCGGGGTGGAGATACTGCACTTCACCACTGGGGTAAATCCGATAGATTTTGTAATCTTCGATTTTGGGCTTAAATTTCGTCCGGAATTGGGTACCAAGAGCGAGCGCGTGTTCTTTGCGGGCCAAATAGAGGAGATTTTCGCCTTCGTTCATGATAGCGGCGCCACCGGTGGGCATTTCAAAGACTTGTTCTTTGCTGCTTGTCCAGGTGATGGCGTACTTTTCTTCTAGATCGGCTTTGGCGAGTAAACCGCCCGTGCTGCCACCGAACTTAGGAGCTTTTCCAGAAAGTTCTGTCATAGGATTTTGTTCTCTCTACAAAAATAAAGAAAAGGGGTTTTAGGGAATCCTATCACTGACACCCCCCCTCTCTAGTAGTCTTGTCAAGAACTGTAACATTATTTTGTACTAGACTATAGAACTAGGATTTACCGAAAAAGTTTTTCGTGCAGGCAGGGTGTGGGGTGTGGGGTGTGGGGAGAATAAATAAAATAATCTCCTGTCTCCTGTCTCCTAACCCCACCAACAAACTTTTTGCCGCAAACCCTAAATAGAACTAAGCGGCCAGGCGCTCGCCAACTGATTTAATCGATCGCCCGTCGGGAAATTTGCCAACTTAAAAAAATTACTGGAATTAATCCCACTAAGACAATGGCCAGGGCCGGGGCCGCCGCTTCCACCAAACGTTCATCACTGGCGTATTGATAAACGCGCACCGCTAGGGTATCAAAATTAAAAGGTCTTAGGACCAAAGTAGCCGGTAATTCCTTCATCACATCGACAAAAACTAACATAGCCGCCGTCAATAATCCCCCCGACAAAAGAGGAATATGCACTTTAATTAAAGTGGCACCAGTGCCATAGCCAAGGCTGCGGGAAGCATCATCTAAACTAGGTTTAATTTTACTTAAGCTCGATTCTAACGTGGAAAAAGCTACGGCTAAAAACCGGACAATATAGGCAAAAATCAGACAGAAAATCGTGCCGCTCAGAACTAAATTGATATTTAATCCTTGATTTAAAAATTTATCTAATTTCCCGATAGGAATTAAAACCCCCACTGCGATAACAATGCCGGGGATAGCGTAACCAGCCGCCGCAATCCGCACGGAACCCTTAAGAGTTTTATTCGGATTAAGTCTTTCTCCGTAGGCGAGAATTAAAGCTAAAACTACCGCAATAATTGCGCTTAAACTAGCCAGAAAAAAACTGTTTCCCGATAGACTAAGAAAGTCATTATTAAAAGTTTCTTGGGCATGATTAAAGGCTAGATAGGCCAGATAGAAAGCAGGGGCAATAAACCCCAGAAATACCGGCACAAAACAGGAGAACATTGCCAAAAAACTCCGAATAAATCCCAGTTTGTACTTAGTCGGTGACTGGAAACGATTGGTCATTTCATAGTAACGAGCTTGACGACGGGAGGATTGTTCAAGGAAAACTAAAACGAGGATAAATACCATTAAAACTGTGGATAACTGCCCCGCCGCTATGCGATCACCCATGCCGAACCAAGTATTATAAATCCCCGTGGTAAAAGCATTAATTCCGAAATACTGCACCGTACCAAAATCGTTCAGAGTTTCCATTAAAGCTAGAGCCAATCCCGCCATAATTGCCGGTCTTGTTAGGGGTAAAGCGACAGTAAAAAAACTGCGCCAAGGATTACATCCCAGGGAGCGACTTGCCTCCACCGTGCAGACAGATTGTTCTAAAAAACCGACCCTTGCTAACAGATAAACGTAGGGATAAAGCACCAGTATTAACATCAGAATCCCCCCCCAGAGAGAACGGATATTAGGAAACCAATAATCCTCGACACTATCCCAAGCAAAAACACTTCTTAAGAACGTCTGCACCGGACCAAAATAGTCCATCATATTGGTATAAGTATAGGCCAAGAGATAGGCAGGAGCGGCAAGGGGTAGTAATAATAACCATTGAAATTGTTGACGACCGGGAAATTGACACATCGTTGTTAACCAAGCGGTGCCGACACCGATGATTAAAACACCGCTACCCACCCCGCTCATTAACCAAAAAGAATTAACTAGATAATCCCAGAGAACAGTTTCGAGCAGATGTTGCCAGACTTGACTGGAATTAGTTAATAAACTACTGGCCACCGATAAAATTGGCAGGGAAACAAGCAGGGCAATTAGTAAAACTGCAATCGTCCATCCCTGTCTAAAAAAAGAGCGAGATTCTTTCAGCAAAAACATTTTTAATAAAATTGTTGAAGCAATTTTTAGAGAACTAGGAGATGATCTACAGCAGTACTAGGTCATTGGCTCCTAAAATTAGGATTTCTCTAACAGATTGCGGTAGTCAAACACGCGAATGAGAGTCCCTTTTTTCGGTAAATCGGCGGCACGAATCCGTAATTTATTGTCCTCGATTAAACGGATATTTTTATCCTTGACCAACTTGGGAAACTCATCTACAGACACTAATTCACAGGCCTTTTTATCGGCGGCACTGGTGAAGTATTGCGTCGGGACAGCAATTCGCGGTTGTAAAACTTCGAGCGCCTGTTTTGCTTCTTGGGGATTATAATTTTTTGGACCCCCTCCCACGGGAATAAAAGCTAAATCCGGCGAACCTAGGAGAATTCTTTGTTCTAATTCGATTGGGGCTGCTGCCCCCCCTAAATGAACAATACTAATCCCCGCTTGGGCCCAACGCCAGGCCACATTCATGCCGAAACGTTTGCCACCTACGCGATCATGGGCGATACTAATGCCCTGGAATTTTAATTTACCCAGATCATAAGCCCCCGGCTCAAACAAAATTTTCGGATTACCTGGTAAACCCTCGGCCGCCCCTTCATCCCAGAGTTGACTACTAATTAAAACGATATCTGCTTCTACTTTTGGCAAAGGAAAACCCGCCGTACAACCAATTGCCCGGAAGGGATTAACGAGGACTCTTTGCCCTCCTCCGGTGAATAAAAAGCAACTATGACCCAACCATTGAACTAAGAGGGAATTATCGGGTTTTTGGGGGGAAGTGGGGTTAGTGGGTTTCGGTTTAGTTTCCGCTAAAACTGAGCTTACTGCCACG
>NZ_JASJFG010001053.1:0-11202 GCF_030065375.1 Microcystis sp. M49636_WE2
CCAGGACCCCCTAAAGGAGTACTAAACAGAGGAATCCAACTAAAATTAGCATTTAACCAGTTACCAAGGGGTCTGAGGATAGGAATCAATACAAAGATACCCCATAATCCGTAAACAACACTGGGAATAGCGGCCAAAAGTTGTACGAGAAAAACCAAAATTGTCCGCGCATTTAAGGGAATAAAATCTTCGCTTAAAAAAATGGCTGAACCGATACCGAGGGGAACAGCAATCAGGAGGGCAATCAGAGAACTAACGAGAGTTCCGTAGATAACGGGCAGAACTCCGAATTCTTCCCGACCGCGCACGGGATTCCAAGCACTACTGGTCAAAAATCCCAGACCAAAGGTTTGAATCGCCGGTAAGGCCCGAATAAAAATAACTAGGGCAATTAGGAGCAAAATCAGCCCAATAGCGATGGCAAAGGCAGTGGTTAATCCGACAAAGCCTTTATCGAGGATTTTTTCCGATTCTGGACGTTCTTTAAAATTTGAGTCGGGTGGAACTGTGGGCGCACTCATGATTAGGGTTTAAATCCAGCTAGTTTGCGGTAGCTAAGGGAGAAATTGGCCTTTCTCCACTATTATTGTAACTTTGAATACATTTTTTCGGCTACTAATCCACATTGATTGTGTAATCGGGATAGATGACATCGGCAGCGGCGGCTACTCGTTCCCGGACGTTTTTCGGTAGGGGAATATAACCAAGGGCGGCGGACTGTTCCTGTCCCTGATTGAGTCCAAATTCAATCATCGCCTCCATAGCTAAAGCTTTTTGGGGATTGTCGTATTTTTTATAAACTAACATCCAACTATAGGTGACAATGGGGTAGGAATTTTCCCCCGGCGGATCAACGATAAAAGCCCGCAGATTTTCGGGTAATTCCACCGTAGCTAAGGTGGCAGCGGCGTTAGTTTCATTGGGGGCGACAAATTTACCCGCCTGATTTTGTAAAACGGCCATGGGCAGGTTATTATTTTTAGCGAAACCGTACTCAATATAACCGATCGAGCCTTGATTTTGTTGAATTAGGGCAGTTACTCCCTCATTACCCCTACCACCGAGAAATTTACCTTTTTTGGTCGGCCATTGTACGGCTTTTCCTTCCCCGATGCTTTTTTTCCATTCGGGACTAACGGCGCTTAAAAACTTAGTAAAAACCCCCGTTGTTCCGCTACCGTCTGCCCGGTGAACTACGGTAATTTCTTGATTGGGTAGTTTTAAATCGGGGTTATCGGCGGCGATTTTGGCATCGTTCCAACGGGTAATCGTGCCTAAAAAGATGCCTACATAGGCTTCTCTGCTTAGTTTCAGCCCTTCTACTCCGGGCAAATTATAAGCCATAACGATGCTTCCCGCCGTCATCGGTAGCAGTAAAACCCCGCGGCTAACTCTGGCCATATCCTCGTCACTCATGGCCACATCGGAAGCGCCAAAATCGATCGTACCTTGAATAAATTGTTCGACTCCCGCCCCGCTACCGGTAGATTGATAGTTAATTAGCAGTTTAGAAAATATTTGATTAATGGTGACAAACCAGTTTTGATATAGGGGTGCAGGAAAAGAAGCGCCCGCACCATTGAGGGCGACCTCTCCTTGTAGAGGAACCTGGGCGATTCTATTGCTTCCCTCTCCGCTAGTTCCTGCCGTATCGCCGCCCCCACAAGCGGTTAAAGTCGCTGTTAAAGTGGCTATGGATAAGGCTGTTAGTAAATGGGTTCTGTTTTTGTTGAGCATAGGATTAATTTTGATCCGTAAACTGCCTTAAATCTTACGCTAAAGTTTACCACGGATTGGTAAAGAATAGGTTAAGAAGTGAATAAAAGAACATAATGTATTGTCAAGAAAAATTTTCTCGATAACTAGACAAAAATCTCAACTTCTTTTACTATTTATTTTGACTAAACATTAGTTTTAAGTAGGGAGGCACAATTATTTGTAGGATGGGTTAGCGGTAGCGTAACATAATCGGGCGTTGGGTTTCATGCTTCAACCCAACCTACGTTCTTCTTTTACTATTTATTTTGACTAAACATTAGTTTTAAGTCGCGGGTAAAGCCGCTGACTTTTCCAGTTTAGATTAGTTTTTTCTCTTTCCCTATCATTATAGGGACGTAAAAAAAACAAAGAAAAGATTAAGGTTTTTAGTCATCATCCCTCAGCTTTTTTCTCCCCACTACCCCACTACCCCACTGATAACTGAAAAGTCTCCCCAATACCCGTTTTTACTTTCTCCTTTTTACACCTATGCTAGAAATCTTTACTCAGCTATCTCGTCCCACCAAAGTAGTGGCAATTGTCCTGGGTACTGCCCTAATTTTACCCGCCTGTGTCAATATTTCCACTCAAGACCTAAAACCGATTAAAATCGATGGTTCGAGTACCGTAGCACCAATTACCGATAAAGTTCTCGAAGATTTTAAAGCTAATACCCCTAACAAAGCTTTGGCTGATGTTAAAATTGACGCTAATATTTCAGGAACCGGCGGCGGTTTTAGAAAATTTTGTGCGGGAGAAACGGATATTAATAATGCTTCTCGGCCGATTTCTGTGGAAGAATTAAAAGAATGTGATGCTAATAAGGTAAGATTTATTGAACTACCGATCGCTTTTGATGCTTTAACCGTGGTAGTCAATCCCCAAAATAACTGGGTTGATGATATTTCCACCACAGAATTAAGAACTATTTGGGAACCAGCAGCCGAGAATAAAATCAAACGTTGGAATCAAATTAATCCCGCTTGGCCCGACCGAACGATTACCCTTCATGGGCCAGGTAAAGATTCTGGAACCTACGATTTTTTTAGTGAGGTAATTAACGGCAAAGATGCCAGTCGTGGGGACGTTAATTTTAGTGAAGATGACCAAGCTTTAGTTAATGCCGTCAGTCAAGATGCCAACGCTTTGGGATATTTTGGCCACGCTTATTATGAACAAAATCGGGATAAATTAAAAGCTTTAAAAGTTAACGGTATTGAACCAACTCGCGGCAATGTCGAGGATAGTAAATATCAGCCTTTATCTCGTCCTTTGTTTATTTATGTTAATGCCCAAAAAGCCCAAGAGAATCCCGCTTTAGAGAAATTTGTCGAACATTATCTCGATCGAGTTCCCAATTTATTAGATACTATTGGTTATATTCCCCTACCGGATGAGGCCTATCATTTGGCACGGGTACAGTTGCAAAAATTTGAGGTAGGAACGGTTTTTGATGGCCGACCCCAACCCAATTTAACCATCGGGGAATTACTTCGCAAACAAGCCCAATTTAAAGCTAAGTAACGATTCCCATCTCATACTAAATCCCTTGAGTATAGGCTACATATCAGGAGAGGCACTTCTGCAAGGGGAGTGACTCTTAAATTATTACAGATGTGTCAGCGGCTGCGTGTAAGCATCCCACCGAAAAACTAATGCGCTCCGGGGTTTGGGGGCGGCGCCACGCCCCCAACGGGGGGTTTGGGTAGGGTTGATTCATGAATCAACCCTACTATGAATCAACCCTACCCATTCAGCGTATCGAGAAACTTGCTAATTAACCTTTCGGTGTCGCCCCAAATTGTTCGATGAGGATAGAGGTTAACACCGATTTTAAGTCTTCACAGGGAATCCCTTTTTGTACACAACTTCCCAGGTGGGCATCTTTACCCACTTTACCCCCCATGTAGAGGTCAACTCCCTCCACGGTTTTGCCGTCTTTGCGAGCTTTTGTCCCCATCAAACCGATATCGGCCACTTGGGGTTGTCCGCAGGAGTTAGGGCAACCGGTCCAGTGCATACGCACACCCCGGGGAATATTTAATTCGGCATCTAACTGACGAATCAAGTCCACAGCCTTATTTTTGGTTTCAATCAGGGCAAAATTGCAGAATTGCGCCCCCGTGCAAGAAACGAGCGCTCGTTGTAAAGGAGTGGGATTGGGGGTAAACTTAGCCAGTAAAGGCTCGGTTAAAAGAGTTGGCATATTTTCAGCCGCTATATTGGGAATAATCACGTTTTGTTCCACGGTTAAACGCAATTCTCCGCTGCCATACACTTCGGCAATCCGGGCTAAATCTAACATATCATCGGCAAATAGACGGCCAACGGGAACACAAAGACCGATATAGCTCAATCCCTCCTGTTTTTGGGGAAAAACTCCTAAATGATCTCGTTTTTCCCAGTCAATAGCGTCTTTTTCCGCTGCCGTTGCCAAGGGATAACCTAGGTGATTAGCCACCCGCGTGCGGAATTCCTCAATTCCCCACTCATCAATTAACCACATTAAACGGGATTTTTGACGGTTGGAGCGCAATCCGTTATCGCGGTAAACTTCCAAAATTCCTCGGCATAAATCCACCACTTCCTGATTCGGTCTCACCCAAACATTCATGGGAATTGCCGCTTCACAGCGTTTAGCCGAGAAAAAGCCGCCCACCACGACATTAAAGCCTAATTCTTCCTCTTTATAGGCAGGAACAAAGGCAATATCGTTAATTTCCGCATGAACGGAATTATCCCGTCCCCCCTCGATGGCAATATTAAATTTGCGGGGCAGATTGCTAAATTGATAATTACCTTGACCGTAGTTGGTAATCATATCTTGGACTTTTTGGACTAATTCCCTGGTGTCAATTAATTCATCCGCATCTAGTCCCGCCATGGGTGAACCGGTAATATTTCTGACATTATCCATGCCCGATTGTACCGAAGTCATACCCACGGATTTTAGTCGTTGGAAAATATCAGGAATATCTTCGATACGAATACCGCGTAATTGTAGGTTCTGACGAGTAGTAATATCGGCATTGCCATCATCGCCGTAACGCTGCACGATTTCCCCTAAAACGCGCATTTGCTCACTGCTAATAATGCCGTTAGGAACCCGTAAACGCATCATGAATTTACCCGGGGTGACGGGACGATAAAAAACCCCCACCCATTTTAAGCGATGTTCTAAATCGGTTTTATCCATCGCTTCCCAACCGATTTGGGCAAAATGATCCAGTTCATCTTTAATGGCTAATCCGTCTTTTTCGGCTTTAAATTTCTCGAATTTATTGAGAGTCGTTCCATCTTTTTCAGGTGCTTGTACCACGAATCTATCTCCTTCTGGTTTGTGAGTGTAATTGTTCTAGTTGGTGGGGGTTAGAAATGAAGAAATCGCGATTTAACAATAAGTATTCTGTAAAATACTGTCGTCATTAGCAAAAATTTAGTAATTTACCTAGTCTCTATTTGTTATTTAATTCGTTTTAACTTGGGTGATTTTGTATTGTTTGTAACAGAAATTCGCTCACCATCGTGTTTAAGCATTTATATCATGCAGTAAGTGCATTGAGATGGGGTGTGGGGGGAAGGGAGCAGGGAATTTTCCTAAGCGAGAAACTTAACCAACTCCTCTAATTTTTGCCAAGCTAACCCACTGGCTAAAATGTCGCGAGCGAGGGCGAAACCGGCAGCATGGTCGCCAAAAGTGACCTTTTCTGCCACCTGTAGGGCAAGAGAGGCATTAATCGCCACAGCATCCCGTTGAGGCGGCGTTCCCCCCCCTTGCAGGACATTTTTGAGGATTTCGGCATTTTCTGGCACTTCCCCGCCTTTAAGGGCATTTAAACTGGCTCTGGGGATAGCAATTGACAAGGGATCGATCGCCGCAGAAATCACCTCGCCATTATTTAATAAAGCCATATCGGTCAGATCTCCTAACCCCACCTCGTCGAGTTTTTCCCGGCCGTGAACAATAATCGCCTTGGGGGTTCCCATTTGTGCTAAAGCTGTGGCCATGGGGGTGAGAAATTGCTGGTCATAAACCCCGATAACTTGACCTGTGGGACGGAGAGGATTAACTAGAGGGCCCAGAAGATTAAAAACCGTGCGAACTTTCAGGGTTTTGCGGAGATTAGCCACACTTTTCAGGGCTGGATGCCAACCGGGGGCAAAAAGAAAGGTCACTCCCACCCCATCTAAAGCCGCCGCCACCTTCTCGCTAGGGGCGCTCAAATTAACCCCAAGATATTCTAAAACATCGGCCGAACCGACTTTACTGGAGGCGGAGCGATTGCCGTGTTTAGCCACTTTTACGCCCCCGGCGGCCGCCACAAAGGCCACGGCAGTGGAAATATTAAAGGTTGAAGCCCCGTCACCGCCGGTGCCACAGGTATCGATAACGGGAGTGGTATGGGGTTTAGGGTCTTCTAAGCGAGATTGTTGCCGTAAAACTCCGGCCATTCCCGCTAATTCGTCCGCCGAGACTCCTTTTGCTTGCAAAGCCGCTAAAATTGCCCCCGATAAAACTTCTGGAATCTGGCCGTTTAACCATCCGGTCATTAATTCTTCAGCTTGGTTAAGGGAAAGGGATTTTTGATCGAGTAGTTGCTGCAGTAGGTTTGGCCAGTCTTGATTGGTCATCGCTGTTCCATTGGTGTGGGGATGGGGCGATATACTATCATAGCGGTTTGTCTGGAGAATCGATCGCTCCTAGGAATTTTTACTTTAAATCGAGCAAACCCTGTTCTTTTAACTTAGGATTAAAACGAATTTCCATCTGTACTCCCCGTTTTTCTAGGGTTGATAAAATATCATTTTCCACTCGTCTGGATACCTGTTTTAATAACTTAATTTTCCCTAATTCGTCAGCACTTTGATAAATTTCTTTTTCTGTG
The DNA here is from genome assembly GCF_030065375.1 of Microcystis sp. M49636_WE2. Taxonomy (NCBI): domain Bacteria; kingdom Bacillati; phylum Cyanobacteriota; class Cyanophyceae; order Chroococcales; family Microcystaceae; genus Microcystis; species Microcystis sp. M49636_WE2. Next base: position 6,645 of record NZ_JASJFG010001053.1, read on the forward strand.
TCAGTCATGGCTAATTTAGCATCAATTGGTTCTGTCCAGAGTTTTTCATTGTCGATTACTGCCTGACTTTCTCTTAGCCAAGCTTGTTTAATCGCTTCGAGAATAGTCCTATTAGGACGCTCGATCACCTGTATTTTTAGCCAATAACAAGCTTGAGGCTGTCGGGCAAGATGTTGTTTTAAACTGAGATAAATATCACGAGAATAGCCGACAAAATCTAGGACTTGCTCTCGATTAAAAATGGCATAAACCCCGATTTTTCCCTGGAAATCAGCAGAGATATTACCCGTGGTATCTAGGTAGGGAATATATTCTAATTGTTGGAGATTAGCAAAAGTATCAGGCTCATTCATAATTAATCGTCGCTCATTGGTTGGAGATAGCTAAATTATACCTAAGTAAGTAGTTATAATTAAATTGAAGATAGATTTTGCCTCTGATCCCCCCTTAGTCCCCCCTTGATAAGGGTAGGGTCGTTTCATTCTCTCTTATGTCATTCTCTAAAATCCTTATCTGGCAACGTTTTTAGTCGATTTCTCGGAAATACATAGCTGAAAATTTGTCAAAACGTCGTGCTTTGTAGGTTGATTCATGAATCAACCTACTATGAGAGCAAAAACCTGTACTTCCCTGCTCCCTAGCTTACCTCATAAGCGATTAAGGGTAGCAAAAAAAGAATTAGATTCGGAGAATGAATCAGTCCTACCTTGATAAGGGGGGTATCTGACAACTTTTAACACCTACCTACCTAAGTTTGAATTTTATATTGCGGGCTGTGGCTAACCTAGTATGGTAAACTAACAGTTGCCCTGCCGTTAGTCGCAGGGAACAATAAGCAAGTGAGCATAGCTGAGGTTCCTCCGTATGGATATCTTTCAGGAGTACGGTATTGAGTACCTGTACCACATGACTTATATAAATAACCTTACCTCTATCATTACGAATGGATTGTTGTCACATACATAATGAAGCCTATAGGAGAGGATTAATAGAAGTAGATATTTCTGATCCAGATGTTCAAGATAGAAGAGCTAATCGAAAAATTGACGAAATACCACTACATGAATATGTCCCGCTGTATTTTTCACCCAGAAATCCAATGCTGTATAGTAGGAAACAGCATCAAGATGACATTGTTATTTTGGGAATTGAGCCACAACTTTTATTAGAAACAAATGTTATCTTTTCTGATGGAAATGCAGCGGCAGGGGAGACTCGGTTCTATCGGGGTGCGCAAATGCTTAACCAGTTGCCGTGGAATGTAATCTGGGCGCAATACTGGAATGATTTCGAAGATGGCAAGCGCATGAAGTGTGCAGAGATACTTGTTTACCCGACGGTAGCGCCCAATAGGATCAAAGCAGTATTTTGCCGTTCCCAGAAGCACAGCAACGTTATCCTTGCAGCTATACAGAGAACTGATATTATAGGAATGGTAGGTCCAGGTTTATATTTCTAGTCATGCTACATTACACAGATACCACAGTTTTCAATGTCAACACGCAAACGATTGTTAACACAGTTAACTGCGTTGGTGTAATGGGTGCTGGCTTGGCTCTAGAGTTTCAGCTAAGATTTCCAGAAATGGAAAAAGACTATGTAGAGCGATGCAGGAAAAAAGAGGTTAAAACTGGAAAGCCTTATCTTTACAGAAATTATGGGAATGTTTGGATTCTTAACTTCCCGACAAAGGATCACTGGAAGTATCCCTCTAAAATTGAATGGATAGATGAGGGACTTAAGTATTTTTCCATTAACTATCAGAAAGGCGGCATTACTTCGATCGCTTTTCCTAAGTTGGGATGTAGTCATGGTGGACTTGATTGGGGTGATGTATCCCCTTTGATGGAAAAATATCTGGGAAACCTCGATATTGATGTATTTATTTGTTTAGATCAAGAAAAGGAAGCAACGGGTGTAGAGGGTTCAATGGTTAGTTTGGTCAATAATATTGAGAGCTTTGGATGGGATAAAGAACTTAATCTCAGAGCTGATATCAGAAAAAAAATAATTCATGCCTTACCAATTAGAAGATTTCGAGAGTTAGGAAAAATTGAAGGTGTTGGTAAGCAGACATATAATGATATGTTTAGCTTCTTATATCAATCCGTAAAGAAATTTGAGTTTGAGAAAGATAAGCCTAAATCTGCTAATACATTGCAACTTCAGATTCTGGACACAATTACTGAAGAAGAGAACTGGCAAGAATCTACCAATCAGTTAAGTTCTCAATTAGAAGCAGTAGGTTTTTATGAAGAACGCACTGAGATAAACACTACTCTTACTACAGAGGAGAATCTAGGGGCTTCTGCAAGTCAGTCAAGTTCTCCGTTACAAGCGGCATCTACTACTGAAGAACAGAGAATTATGGGTGCTTCTTGCAATGAAAATTATGATGCTTTCCTGATAATTCTGCCCTATATAGAACAAGCACTTAGTACAGAGCGCACAAAAGATGAAATTTCTGAAATGTTTAAGCTTCCTAAAAAGTTGGTAGGTGAGTGGTTGGAAGCGGCAGAAAAACTTGGTAAAGTTAAAAAGCTTACACGTCCTGTTAGGTATGTTGCCACATCGAATCAGTTGCAACGGCAATTAGAGTATGAGTTTGCGGTATAAGCTGTAAACAGGCTAATAACCGTGTTGCATAAGCTGTTAACTATCTATCTAAATTAATCGTTTACCGCAATATCAAATTGAGACAGATTCTGTTAAAACGACAGGTTGCGTCAACTGTGATGAATCGATCAAATTCCGATTCTGGAAGGGTAAGAAGTTGACCATTTTTGACAAGAGGCACTAGGAGCAAGTGTTAGTAAAATTAATCTTGATCAACTGCTTGCCCTTTAAAATTGTACCAAAAAGTTTTAGGCTAAATTAGTCCCCAAAAATGATCAATTCTCAATGCCTACTGCTTCTCTTAACGAAATTGTTCACGCGGCCCTCAGTGGTCAAGTGGTTTCTTTTCCCACGGATACAGTCCCCGCTTTAGCGGTTTCTCCCCCCTATGCTGCCTTAGTTTTTGCCGCTAAAAAACGGACTTTTGATAAACCTTTAATTCTCATGGCGGCCTCAGCAGCAGATTTATGGGATTATGTCAAGGGAAATCAGGAAGAAAGGGAGATTTGGCGGCAAATGACCGAAAAATACTGGCCCGGCTCCCTAACTTTGGTTTTACCCGCTTCTGAAAAAGTACCAAAAGTTCTTAACCCTAAAAATCCTAGCACGATCGGGATCCGAGTTCCCGCTCATGCGATCGCCAGAGAAATTCTCGGTCGAACTGGTGTTTTAGCGACCACAAGTGCTAATCTGTCAGGACAAGAGCCTTTATTAACTCCAGAAGCGATTATGACTACTTTTCCCTCGGTGACGGTGTTAGCGCCCACAGAAAGGCAAGCATGGGGAATAATCAATAGTGGACAACCCTCCACCGTCGCGCGTTGGCAATGTCAAGGATGGGATATCTTACGACAAGGGGCAGTTTTTCTGTAAATATGGACGATATTGACGCTTTAAAACGGGAATTACAGCAAACTCGCCTCGCTTATCAGATGGCCGTGGCAATTAATCACCTCAAAAGCAGTTTTTTGGGACGGGTTGCCCACGAATTGCGATCGCCATTGAGCAGTATGATCAGTATCCATCAAATGATTCTCGCCGATCTTTGCGAAAGTCCGGCGGAAGAAAGGGAATTTATCGCCCAGGGACAACTGGCGGGCTGTAAACTGATGGCAATGCTCGATGAGATGATTAATCTCTCCAAACTAGAGTCTGGTACTATACCTCTCGATCAAGAAATTTTTTCTTTAACTAAACTCTGGGAAGATTGGGCAAGTTTAACCTATTTACAGGCAGCTAACCGCAATATTAAGCTTAAATTTAGCCCTTTAACCGATGATATTGCTATTATTGCCGATTATCAGCGTTTATTTTCTGCTCTTGTCCTTCTCGTCGATGCAGCGATCGCTAACTTAACGAGTGGCTCTATTTGTATATCGGTAAGCGCCCTTGGCGAGAAAAAAGTCACTATTACCCTAGAATTTCCCGGGAAAATGGCTCTCTGGCAAATGTCAGAAATTTACCCCTTGAGTTTAGAATCAAAGCCAGAAGAAGTAAAACAATTTACTCAAGCTCTCGGTCTTTCTCCCAGTCTTAAATTTCAGTTAGCGAAGGGAATTATCGAAGTCTCGGGGGGGGAAATGAGCTTAGATCAAATCGATAACAATAGTCAGGACAAGCTCACACGGATCGTTTTTTCTTTACCTCGATCGCCGGACAGGAAAAATCCTCGGGATAACGATTAAATAATACCATCGTCGTGGTGGCGTTGCTTTGGAAACCAATGCGCCGGTAAAATTTCTCTTGATTAGTAGTCATCAAATAGACTCTTTCCACCCGATTTATTCGGGGATGGGCCAAAACTGTTTCTACTAATTTACGCCCTAAACCCGCTCCCTGATAATCGGGATGAACAATCACATCCCAAATAGTTGCCCGATAAATGCCGTCAGAAATGGCGCGAGCAAAACCAATTAATTGCCGCTCATTCCACACCGTCACC
>NZ_JASJFG010000492.1:0-9546 GCF_030065375.1 Microcystis sp. M49636_WE2
GTATTTATCTCGGTTTTTAAGCAAAGTGGTTTAGTTTGCCGTCTTGCTTCCGAGGAAATGGATAAACCCTATTATATCCCAGAAAACTGTCCCATCGGTCGCTATACCCTACTCTACGACCCGATCGATGGTTCTTCCAATGTGGATATTAACCTAAATGTGGGTTCGATTTTTGCCATCCGTCAACAGGAAGGCAATGATTTAGACGGAGAGGCGCGGGATTTACTGCAAAATGGTCGTCAACAAATCGCCGCCGGTTATATTCTCTACGGACCCTCGACTATTTTAGTTTACTCGATCGGTCGCGGTGTTCATGCCTTTGTCCTTGACCCCAGTTTAGGGGAATTTATCCTCGCCCAAGAGAATATTATTATCCCCGACCATGGCCCGATTTATAGTACCAATGAGGGCAATTTTTGGCAGTGGGATGAGGCAATTCGCGACTATACTCGTTATGTTCACCGTCATGATGGTTACACGGCCCGTTACAGTGGGGCATTAGTGGGAGATATCCATCGAATTTTAATGCAGGGTGGTGTTTTTCTCTATCCGGGTACTGTTAAAAATCCCCAGGGAAAATTGCGATTAATTTATGAAACTGCACCCCTTGCTTTTTTAATTGAACAGGCAGGAGGTAAAGCTAGTGATGGGGTGACAAATCTTTTAGATATCGTTCCCGATAAATTACACTACCGCACACCTTTAGTGATCGGTAGTGTCGAAGATGTTAAATTGGTAGAGTCTTTTATTGCTGATCGCCGTCATCGCGATCGAGTTTAACTTATAGTTTTATTGGTTCTTCGTTACTTGGTATGGTTTGATCGGGGGGCATAAATCGACCAAATCCTTATCTGACAAGAGACTTAATTGATTAGCTAGTTCTAGATCGAAAACAATTGGCAAAAATCACAGCAAGGTCTGTCTCTATAAGGAATGAAACCCTTATAGAGACAGACCTTGCATAAGACAACCCGAAAATCCTACACCATGAATACTCTAATGATCGTGCGGTGCGCCAAACCCAACGGTTGAGGTGTTACCCATTGGATCATAATAAACGTTTACTTCTGCCATTTTTGTCTGATTAATTATAAGGTTGTAATGATTGGGTAGGAGCGAATTTTTTGGTCAACTGTAATAATGATTAAATCATTTTGCATTGCTTGACAAATTAGCAGTCTATCAAAGGGATCACGATGCAAGGGAGGTAATTTCATTAAATAGGCGATGCTTTCTTCATCAATCGTTAAACTCGTTATTTGATGGCGATCGCGTTGTTTGGGCAGATAAACTTCTGGTGATTCTGGCAAGGGAAGTTTACCTAATTGATATTTAATAATGGCTTCCCAGATGGAGGCTACACTCAAATATACGCTATTTTTAGCGTCTTTAATGGCATCACAAAAATCTTGTGAAAGTTGAGTATCTCCATTAAGAAACCAGAGAAAGATATGAGTATCGAGTAAAAGTCGCATGATTTTTATAAAGGGTTTTCAAAGTCCTGTAGGATTTCATCGGGTAAGGGATCGTCAAAGTCAGCAGGAACGGTAAATTCTCCTTGACAGAGGGCGTAGGGTCTAGGGGTTTTTGGCTCTTTTTGTTGATTCCTTCTGGCTTGGGTAAATAATAAAAAGTCAAGCAGTTCTTCAACAATTTCTTCGGAGATTTGAGATATTTCTTGGATCAGTCTTTCTCTAGTTGTCATTAGGTTTGCTCCTTTTAAGGTTGAATATTTAAGATTTGACGTTGTTGATTATTAAGGCGATCGAGTTCTTGCTTAAGGGTTTCTTTTGTTATCGTTGGCATTCAATTTTTCTTGGCGGTCTAATTGCGGGAAATAGCTCTTGTAACAGTATAGCTATTGGTTTGGCGGTTTTGGTCGTTTACATAGGGGGATTGCGCTAATCCTCTAGTTTACGGCGATCGCCTTCCACCAGCAAGGAATGCGTTTGGAAGGGTTAGCCATATCAGAACCGACAGCTTTTTCTGTTTATATGGTGATCGCAACTTAATTTTCTGTAATGATAATTGAGGGTATCTTTACAGACTGTTGTTCACCTCAACGATGCCAAAGTTGCGGGGGAACACTGATCCATTGGACAATCGTATAACGTCGTCGTTCAATAAACTGGGCAATATTATCCAAAATCAAGGCAAGGGCGATAATCCCGATCGCTGCGGCAAAAGCTCTTGGAATATTGTACAGATTACTAGCACGAAGAATCAGATAACCTAAACCTTCATTTGATGAAATATATTCTCCAATAAATGCCCCCAATAATCCAAATCCAACATTTAACCGAATAGAGCTTAATACCCAATCTAAGGAACCAGGAATGATTACTTTTTGAAAAATCTGGGAACGAGACGCATTCATTCCTTTAAGTGTGTCAACATATTCTAGGGCTACAGAATTGGCTCCTTTATAAGCTTGGTTAAAGGCTACAAACACAGTTGAAAAAACTGCGATGGCCACCTTCATACCAAAACCAACACCAAACCAAACAATCATCAATGGAGCTAGAGCAAAGACAGGCAATGCACCAAGTGCGGTCACAAAAGGTTTAGCGATAAAAGCAGCCGATTCAGAAAACCATAAAGAAAGTCCAAGAACTGTCCCAATTAAAGTACCAATTAATAAGCCCACAACTGCTTCTGCACCTGTTATGAAAAAATTGCCGATGAAATTACCTGCAATGAGAAGTTGCCAAAACTCACCTGCGACAGCTAGAGGAGTACCAATCAGAAAGAAGATATTTTTAGAACTTCTGCCTAATCCTTCCCAGATCAGGGCAAAAAGTAGGATAATTAAAGTTTGAATAAATAGAATTTTCCATTTTTGATGTTTGTTATTCATAATTTCCTTTAAGATTTTCCCAGATTTTTTGAAACAAATCTTCAAACTCAGGGGATTCCCTACATTTGATAGCATCGTGAGCATTTTTTGATAATTTCGGTTCATAAATTTTTATAATTTGTCCAGGGCGTTGACTCATGACAGCAATTTTGTTACCAAGGAAAATCGCTTCTTCTATGTTGTGAGTTACAAAAACCGTAGTTGTTCTTGCTATTGTACAACGATGTTTAAATTCAGTATTTAATTCAAAACGATTAACAAAATCAATAGAGGCAAAGGGTTCATCGCAAAAAAGAAGTTGAGGCCCACTCGCTAAGGCACGAATTAACTCGACTTTTTGCTTCATTCCACCAGAAATTTCTGTAGATAAATGTTTTTCAAAATCACCCAATCCAAATTTACTAATGTCAAATTTAAGAGTATCTTGTCTATCTTTATTTAGTTTTCCTTTAATTTCTAAACCTAATGCGGCGTTTTGTAGCAAAGTTCTCCAGGGTAATAGAGAGGGAGACTGGGGTAAATAAACCATACCAGCTTTTTTCCGTTCTTCTGAAATATGGACTTCTCCAGTGGTGGGCTGTAAAAATCCTAACAGAGTTTTAAGTAAGGTAGATTTTCCGCAACCGCTAGGGCCAACAATGCAGAAAAATTCACCACGCTTAACTTCAAAATCAACTCCATCTAGCGCAAAAAAAGACTTAGAGTTTTTTTGAAATTTGACACTCAAATTTTTAACTTTAATATCAATTGTAGAATTACTCATTTAATTTTTTCTTTTTTGAAATTGTTTTTCAGGAATATTAATTTCATTCCCAGTATGAGATAGTAAAAGTAAATCAAAAGATTCTATTTTGTTGAATAAATCTTGATGCTTTACTTCACATTTAATTGTTTTCTTAGGAAGAGATACTGTAAAATTCCCTTCAGAGTTAGTCCTTGTTGCCGCTTCTTCAATTGGTTTTGCACCATCAAAAAAAGTAATGTAAGCACTTTGAATTGGCTCGTTAGTATCTCTCCATTTTAGTCTCATAGAGACAGAAACCATCCCTTGTATTGGAGGAGAAGGGTCAGGCTTTATCGGTGAAGGATTAGGAGGATTCAAAGTAAAAACCCAATTCTTAAAATCAATTATTATTGAATAAGAACCTCGAATAAGTAGTGTGGCTAGAATCAACAATACCGGAATTAAAAGATATTTTAGATGCTTTGGTAAGTTTGACATTATGAATAAAAATTGTCTCAGTGTAAAAGGATCATTCTGGATGGGGACTTTAGACATAGTTCTTAAAACAGTCTTGGTCGCGTTTCGTGAATAATCACAATAAGGTTTTATATTGTTTTCATAAATTCCATTTGCTGTATTTTCTACTTCTTGTGTAAACTCCTCTCCTTTTGATCGCCAAAATGCCTGTGCAGCCCTTTTCCATTGAGCTTCTGTAATTGTAATTGCCGAGGGAAAAACACGACAACAGTTTGCACGGTTTAGCGCACTTCTAAGTATTTCTTCTGTTTCTGAAGTTTTTTGCTGCAAAGGATGAAGAGCCGCAAAATGATCAGCAAATTTTACTGAACCCTCATCATCAATTTGGACAAGATAGCAAGCCCTCTGAATACCCTTGAGAACTTCCTTAACAAGTTCTGGATGATGATCAATAACATCACGGCGGGTGATAAGAGCAGTAATTAAAACCTCATCAAATTCTGTCGTACTTCCAACATTCAACTTAACTTGGTATTCATTATTATTAAACAAAGTCTTTTCTAATCCTACAAGATCAGGAGTAAGAACTATAACACTTTCCTGTCTGTTACCTTGAGTTAAAACCTCTATTTCTGTTTTTGGAGGAACCGATTGTGTTTTTTGTGGATTAATAGTTCTAGCTATTCGATGACTTGTTGTTCCTTCTCCATAAGCAACAATTTTGTCAAATTGATCTAAGTGCTGTAAGTTTTCTACTGTATGATTATCATGATCGACTGCCCAGAATGCGGCATTGGTCAATAATGCGGCTAAAATAACAATATCTTTAGCGTCATGTTGAGCTTGATATTCAAAAATTGAAGCGGGATCAGCAATGGCAAAGACAATATCTGAGCCATTGCTATTCATAAGACGCTCAATTACCTGTTTATCTGTTTTAGCTAAATCATTAGTATAACTAAATCTATAGTTATCTAGCTTACTAGACCAGAACTTATTACTCGTGGCGTAATAAAAGGGTAAATAAACAAAGTAAAAATCAATTTGTATAATTTTAACTTCTCGATTAACTTCTTGAAGTTTTGCCATAGGTATCTCAAAAGGTAATGATTACAAATACAAAATTAAGGACTTGAAGGGGTAGAATAGCGACAATCTTTTTCCGCTTTTTCCGCAAATGTATTATCAACATATTCTCCAAAAGGTTTAGGATTTTTAATATCTCCAGCTTGAAACCTTAACTTAATTGCCTTATCCCAAGCAGTTTGCTGAGTAATAGCATTTGCGGGAATAATTTTTTCATTGACTAGCCTTTTTAATGCTTCTTCTGCCACTTTAGGATCGACTTCTGGAAAGCGTTTTTGAAGGATTGCCAAAGCAGATTTAGGCTCTTTTCTTGCTAAATCTAAACTCATTTGAATACCACAAACTACCTTCTGAGCTAATTCGGGTTTTTCCTTTAGTGATTCAGGTGTTGCCGTTAAGCCTGTAAGAGCAAAATCTCCGTATAAACTAGCTAAAGAGTAGGCGATTTTAGCACCTCCAAGAACAGATTGAGAAACATTTGGTTCTAATTCTAATGCAATATCTACTTGTTTTGCTTTTAATGCTGTCAAAAGCGTTCCGAAGGCTGTTTCACGAATGTTTGGCTTAAGCCCACCATCTATAAACATCTGTCTTTGTAGAGTATAAGCTGTTGATGGTGCGGGAAAAGTTGCAACGGAATAACCGTTTAAATCCTGCGGTTTGCTAACCTTAATTTTAGGGTTGAATGTCACACCCCAAAATGGTACACCGTTTACGATATTACCAATCACCCTACCTGGCTGTCCCCTAGATTCTGATACCGCTACAAACGTAGGATCGGCAACACCAAAACTTGCATTACCGCTAATAACAGCCGCCCAGGTTTTTTCATCACCGCCAGTACTGATCAGGGACACATCTAAGCCTTGCTTTTGGAAGAACCCTGCATCAATGGCAATGTAAAGAGGAGCATAAATAAAAACATCACCAAATTGAGCAATTGTGATTTTTTGAATTCCGCCCGTGTTTTGGTTTTGCCAAAGACTGGTGTTTCGCCAGAGAAGAAACGATGACACTGGAATTGCAATTAGCGCAAGAACACCAACCGCCTTAACCCAAGTCTTATTGATTAACTTTGTTTCTTTTGCCTTTGTTTCGTCGCCGTTGTGAGCCATGACTAGATATGAAAAAATTCTTAGTTGATCATACCGCCGCAGAAAATATTAAATTTTGTAACATAAAAAACTAAAATATTGATAAATTTGGGATTATTTAGGATAATTTTTGCTTAATCTCTCATGAGAATATTGTCAAAAATAGGAAAATATGAGATAATGTGCCGTTAAGATATGTAAACTCACTCAATTAACACTGTTATGGAACTTAAGAAAATCTTAAGATTTGCCGATGATGTGGTTTTGGCCAAGACAAATAAGCATTTAAATGATCTCCAACGTGATATTTTAGAAGAGACTTTACAGGGTAGTAAGTACAATAAAATTGCAGAAAGACATGATTGCACCGTTAATTACGTTAGAGAAGTTGCCGCTAGTCTTTGGAAAATCCTATCTGAGGAAGTCGGAGAAAAAATAACCCAGTCCAATATTCGTACTACTTTAGAAAGAGCCAGTTATTCAATCATTTCCTCAAACTTTTCTCCTAATTCCCAAACCCATATTAATATTTGTGGCAGTGACTTAAAATCTCTCAAAAATCCCCAAGCAAAGTTAACACAAAGACCCTACCTTGACTTAGATGATGCCCCCCACCGTAGTCTTTTTTATGGTCGTACTCAAGAATTAGATACTCTACAAAATTGGATATTACAACAACATTCTCATTTTATTATAATTGCGGGTATGACAGGGATTGGTAAAACCGCCTTAGCCCTTGAACTAATTGAACAAATTAAAAATCATTTTGATATTATTATCTGGCGTGATTTACAGGACTTTCCTGAACTCAAAAATTTAGAACAGGAATTAATTGAAATTCTTGCTGATGGACTACTAGCCTCGACAACTCCAAACGAAAAAAATACCAATAATCCGCTTCGTCACCTAGCTAAACTACTTCGACAACATCGCTGTTTAATCATCTTAGATAATCTGCAATCGCTTTTACAAGATGGACAACTCGCTGGTCATTATCAAAACTCTGACTATCAAGACTTTTTCAAATTTTTCAGCAAAATTAAACAAAGTAGTTGCTTTATTGTGAATAGTTGGGAAGTTCCTCAAGATATTGTTTATCTAGCCGAGAAGTACCCTGGCGTTTCTGTTTTTCCTCTTAAAGGCTTAGGTCAAGATGCAAAAAGTATTCTCAAGGAAAAAGATTTAAATAATCAAGAAAACTGGGATGAATTTATCACCCTTTATCAAGGTAATCCTCTTTATCTCAAATTAGTTGCCACGTTACTCAATCAATTATTTAATGGTCGGGTTACAATACCTCAAACTACAACTTGTCTATTGCCAGAAGAACTACAACTGATTCTCCGTAGTCAAATTGATAGATTATCTCCCCTAGAAAAAGAAATTTTAACCCATCTGGCTGTTAACGATACTCCAAACTCTTTGATCCAATTATTCGAGATATTTTCCCAACCTAAAAACCAGATTATTAATACCGTTCAATCCTTGATTAGACGCTCATTAATTGAGAACCATTCCACCACATCAAAAAATGAAAATAATTACACTATTGCTCCAGTTTTTAAAGAATACTTTAAAACGATAAATTATTAATTTTATTTTCTTGATATCGGCGATTTATCAATCATAAAAAATTATTTCGTTAACCTACCAAAAGCCTCTCCTAAGCTTCAGTTGAATCGCCTAGACAAACTCCAGGACACCTAAATTCGATCACTCTTCATCAATTAGAATTACAAAATAATTGGCAACTCGCCAGACAACAACCCTTACAAAAAATTCAACCTTTAAATTAATGACGTTACAGAAGCTGGGTTAGTAATGATCGATGAGTTGTAGGAGTTGTCGGTGAGTGGCAACGCAGGCTAAGGCATTATGTAAAAATAAGTTGTACAACTTGGCTCTACCGAACCTGTCATGTAAAACTATCAACAACTCATGCTTGTAAAGCTTGTATACTAAGGCTTTGAGTTTTTATTAGATTGATATTTATCAACTTTAGAGCCTTACTGTGCAGAGAGGGAGCTTGAGGAATTTTCTACAGTGTAAGTTCGGAAGAACCTACAACTTTTATGTTAAATGTAGTGTGAATCTATATTTCCTATAAAAATTTTTCAGGTTATTCTTACACAAATACTAACAAGTTGATGAAGCGGACGGGCGGGATATCTTCGGGTTATTATTGCCAGCAAAAATATCAAAGATTTCCAAAACACTACTGATTGCGCTCTCTGGCAAGATATACATTATTAAAGCGAAACCGCTTGCTTTTATTTTTTTCAATAATAATTATAGATCCAAAACAATCTATTTGCTGCCCGAAAATTCCCCCCATAATCTTGAGAATTTTTTGATCAATTGGGACTCGATCGAGGATAATTAGAAAAAGTATTTTGACTCATAACCAAATCTAATCAAGAAGCCCAGTGACGATCCCCCCGCTAGAGTTGTTTGTATTCGCCACCGTTTTGTGCGGATTTTTAGGAACATTCCTGAAAAAAAACTTAATCATGAAGATTATCGCCATGGATGTCATGAGTACCGGCGTTATCGCCTACTATGTGGTGATTTCTTCCCGTGATGGTTTATTTACTCCCATCCTCAGTACAGTTAAACAGCAAAATTACGCCGATCCTGTACCCCAAGCAGTGATTTTAACAGCGATCGTCATCGGTTTTTCCATTCAGGCGTTAATGCTGGTGGGAGTAATGAAATTAGCCAAAGATAACCCCACCCTCCACAGCAGTGAGATAGAAAAAAATAATACACCATGAATACTTTAACGATCGCTTGGATAAGTTTACCCTTTTTGATCGGCTTTATCATTTATTTATTGCCGCGATTAGACAAATATCTGGCTCTCGCCGCCACTATTATCTCTCTCGCCTATTCTCTCCTTTTATTTAGCCAATCCTCCCCCATAACCCTTAACCTACTGGATAATTATGGCGTGAGACTGGTAGCCGATCAGTTAAGTGCCTATTTTATCCTCACCAATGCCCTGGTGACGATGGCAGTTATTTTTTATAACTGGGAAAGTAGCAAAACCGCCTTTTTTTACGCCCAAGCTATCATTCTCCACGGCAGTATTAACTCTGTCTTCGTCTGTGAAGATTTTATTAGCGTTTACGTTGCCCTAGAGGTAATTAGTATTGCCGCTTTTCTGATGATTGCCTATCCTCGCAGCGATCGCTCTCTCTGGGTTGCCCTGCGTTATCTGTTTATCAGCAATGTGGCGATGTTATTTTACCTTATTGGCGCAGTTTTAGTCTATAAAGCCAATAATTCCTTTGCTTTTGCTGGTTTAA
>NZ_JASJFG010000829.1:0-8142 GCF_030065375.1 Microcystis sp. M49636_WE2
CCAGAAGCCGCGCCTAATCCTGCCGCTAACCAGATAGTCGCCGCCGAAGTCAAACCTTTCACTTGTACCTTATTTAGTTCCCGATGGGATTGTTGTAGGATGATTCCCGCCCCTAAAAAACCGACACCAGAAGCGACCCCTTGAATAGTGCGACTGAGGGCATTAGAAGACGCATAACCCACATCTCCTTCCGCTTGTAGGGGAATCATCACGAACATGGCAGCTCCGAGACTAACGATGATAAAAGTTCTCAATCCAGCAGGACGACCGCCTCGCTGTCGGTTATAACCAATCAGACAGCCGACGGCCATAGCCATACTCAGCCGAAAAATAATCGTTTGCCAATCTTCCGAGTCAAAAAACATTGCTTAACCCATCAAATGAGATAAAAACTTCGCCTAACCAATCAAGGCCTTTTCCAGATGCCGCTTTAAATCGTTCCTATTCTCGATCCCAATCGATAATCCTAGTAAAGCCGGTGTTACAGGTGGAAGTGGAATAAATGGGAACCGTTACCGCCCCATGGCTAGAGTCTGGTTCTTGCCCCCCATGAATCGCCCTCGTTGCAAATTCCATCAATTTACTGTCCTATTAGTCGATATCTTCGAGGTCTTTAAACAGGGCCGTGCTGAGGTAACGTTCCCCAAAACTAGGCTGAATCATGACGATTAATTTATCTTCGTTTTCGGGTCTTTTGCCCACTTGAATTGCCGCCCATAAAGCGGCCCCAGCCGAAATGCCCGATAGTAGTCCCTCCTGACGAGCTAACCGTCGCGCGTAGGCGAAAGCGTCCGTATCATCGACGATAATCACCTCATCGATTAATTCCGGTCGGAAAATGGCTGGGATAAAACCGGCGCCGATGCCTTGGATTTTGTGCGGCCCGGGTGGTCCTCCCGATAAGACGGGACTATTAGAGGGTTCAACTGCGATCGCTTGAAATTGGAGACGACGGGGTTTAATGGTTTCGGCAATACCGGTAATGGTTCCCCCGGTTCCCACGCCACCGATAACGATATCTACCAGACCATCGGTATCGGTCCAGATTTCTTCGGCAGTGGTTTCTCGGTGAATTTTCGGGTTAGCCTGGTTGCGGAACTGTTGCAAACTATAGGCGTTGGGGGTGTTTTCGACTATTTCCTCGGCCCGGGCGATCGCTCCTTTCATGCCCTGGCTACCCGGGGTTAATTCTAATTGCGCCCCGTAGGCTTTTAACATCGCCCGTCGTTCTAAACTCATGGTTTCGGGCATAGTCAGGACTAAGCGATAGCCTTTGGCAGCGGCTACCATGGCCAGGGCGATGCCGGTATTGCCGGAAGTGGGTTCCACCAGAATTGTTTTATCGGGGTGAATTAGTCCGGCGGCTTCAGCGTCCTCCACCATACTGACCCCGATGCGATCCTTAACCGAGGCGGCGGGGTTCATACTTTCCAGTTTGACGACGATGCGGGCTTTTACTCCCTCTGCCACTGGGATTCGATTCAGTTGGACTAGGGGAGTCCGTCCTACCAATTGGGTGATGTCTCTTGCGATCGGCATAATCCCACTTGCTTTATACTTGTTGGCTATTTTTGATTATATATGTATTTTAAATGTTTTACAATACTTTTTAGGTCGGAGTACACTGCGAAATGCTGGTGTTGGCACCTCTGACAACGTCGGCGGGGATTATCCCTGTCGATTTTTTTGCCTTGCCACTTTTTTTGTATATCGAAGCACAATCGGCAAAGTTGTCTTGGGAAATTTCTCTTAATTTAGTGAACTATTATTAGTATATAAAAGCACATTTCTTTAAACAACTTAAACGAATTATTAGAGAGATGAAAAGAGCGATACTTTTTCTTAGTATAGGGTTACACATTTAAGAAAGTTTTCTGAGATTTATCCTAAAAAATTATTTTTTTGCTGCTTTTTTAGGAAACAATTTTTAATAAATAAAGGTGTAAATATGGTCTATAAAATAATTCATGGCAAAAACGAAGTATGTCTGGAAGCGCCTATCAACGCTAAATTCAATTAACAAGAATTGTTCCTCGATATACAAAAAAATCTGGCCAAGGGAGAGTAATTTTTTTTCAAGGACGATAGTATAGTCCCAAGAAAAAAACTCCTAGATACTTTATCGGAAAAAATAAAGAAAAGCCAGAGAAATCAACCTCGATATTTTGCCGAAACCAATCATCATTATAGGAGATGAAAACTATGGTGTTAGATGCCTTTGCCAAAGTCGTTTCTCAGGCCGATACCCGGGGGGAATACCTGAGCGAGAATCAAGTCAATGCCCTAATTGCCTTCGTCAAAGATGGTAATAAACGGGTCGATGTGGTCAATCGTCTTTCCAGTAATTCTTCTGCGATCGTTACCGATGCCGCGCGTAGTTTGTTTTCAGAACAGCCCGTTTTAGTTGCCCCCGGTGGCAACGCCTATACAAACCGTCGTGCCGCCGCCTGCTTGCGGGATTTGGAAATTATCCTGCGCTACGTTACCTATGCCACCTTCACCGGCGATGCCAGTATCCTCGATGATCGCGCCTTGAACGGTCTCCGGGAAACCTACGTCGCCCTGGGAGTTCCGGGAGCTTCTGTTGCGGCCGGAATTCTCAAGCTCAAAGACGCTTCCCTTGCCCTAGCGGCCGATCCCAACGGGATCACTCGCGGAGATTGCAGTTCTTTACTAGCAGAAGTCGCTTCTTACTTCGATCGAGCGGCGGCGGCAGTTTCCTGATGCTGTGACTTTCTTCTCTAAATCCGATTAAACTTTTGTAGGAGCAATTCCATCGATGACCAAGACACCTTTAACCGAAGCGGTGGCTACTGCCGATTCCCAAGGCCGTTTTCTCAGCAGTGCTGAATTACAAGTGGCGTTCGGTCGTTTCCGTCAGGCCGCCATCACCCTAGAAGGGGTAAAAATCCTCGCCCAAAAGGCCCCCAGTTTAGCCCAAGAAGCAGCCAACGCTGTCTATCAAAAATTTCCCTACACCACCCAACTCCAGGGGCCGAACTATGCCTACGATGAGCGGGGGAAATCCAAGTGCGTTCGCGATATCGGCTACTATATCCGAATTATCACCTATGCCCTCGTGGTAGGCGGTACGGGCCCGATCGATGAATATCTAGTCGCCGGTTTGAGTGAAATTAATAGTGCCTTTGAACTATCTCCTAGCTGGTATATCGAAGCCTTAAAATACATCAAAACCAATCACGGATTAAGTGGGGATGCTGCTGTGGAAGCTAATTCCTACATCGATTATGTGATCAACGCCCTTAGCTAATTTACGTCAACTTCACGTCAACATAAGCTCAAATCTCCTAAATTTACCTCGGGATGAGCGCCGAGGTTTTTTTGCGTCCGTCTAACTTAGGGCTTGCTGAAAAAGTTTTTCGGTGGTGGCAGGGTGTGGGGTGTGGGGTGTGGGGTGTGGGGTTTTATCGATTTTCAGGTGGTCAACTACCTAATTTTCAGGGAAAAAGACCTGAATTTTCCCCCCAATCACTCCAATGGTCGGCAATTTTTGAGAGAAAAAAAGTCTAAAAACCTTATCCAACAAGATTTTTAGATTTATTCAGCAAACCCTAACTTAGTCGTCCTCGGGAACCGACCCTAACAAAAAAACCATCTTGGGCAAGATGGTTAAACACAACGAGTATAAACCGACAAACTTGACTTTAGACCGCTTTTTCTGGCCCGGTAGCGACGGGCAGATCTGTGGTACTGTACTCTGTCCAAGAACCCTCATAAATTCGCACCTTGGGATAACCGAGCAGATGTTTGAGGACGATATACTGTAAAGTCGCTTCCCGTCCAGTACTGCAACTGACGATAATATTATCCGAGGGCTTGATGTTGCGTTGGGCAAGAATCTTCCTGATTTCGTCTAAAGATTTCAATTTATGGGGATTTTTCAGGGATTCATCGGGATTATTCGCTTCCGTAAAGGTCGGCCAGGGTATATTTTTCGCCCCCGGAATATGACCATTTCTCAGCCAGATATCCTGTTTCCCCTGAAAAAGTTCTTCCGGTCTAGGATCGATAAAAACCACATCGGGTTTGCCGATCAATTTCTCTACTTCTGCTAAAGTCACCCGAATCGAGGGATTATCACGGACAGTAAAGCTCCCGGGTTGATATTTAGGGAATTCTTTAGTTACCTTTTGTTCGGAACCCTTATAACCCTTAAACCCACCATCTAAGACGGCCACATCTCGGAAACCCGATCGCTCTAGTAAATAGGCCACCATGGTTGCCCCCAAGACATCGCGACCATCGGAATATACTACCACTCGATCGCCATTAGTGATTCCCGCGGCGGCAAAGAGACTGCCAATTTTATCCTCTTGCCAATATTGAACTGGTAAAAATCCGTTTGGACCGCGAAAATTATTGTCGGCTATATTCACCGCTTTTGGTAAATGACCGGTGATATATTCTAAAGGATTAATCCGCACATCGAGAATTTTTAACTTCGGATCGTTGAGATTTTGTGCTACCCACGCCGGCGATACAAAGTCTATCTTAGTCTCAGATTTAGACGTGGCCATCAGGGGCGATGACGGGGCTAAGGTAAAGGTTAAAATGCACAGAAGAACTAAAGTGAAAAAAGCAAGGGGACGGCTGTGAAACCGTCCCAGGGATAGACCCTTCCCTTGACGCAGTTTTGGTTTCATGATTCAGTGTCAGCGACGAATATCAAACGATAATTACTATAGGGCTTTGATTAGCTTTCTCCAAAAATTTAGGTATAGCGTGATATTTTTTTTGCCAGCAAGTCGGTCAACTAATTATTAATTTCCTCTTGGGTGTTGATCGCCTTGGGTGTCTTTAATAACTGTTGCCACCAGATATGAACTAGGAGGGACCAAGCGATCGCTAAAAGCCAAGCGGCAAGGATATCACTAGGAAAGTGAACTCCTAAATAAAGACGAGTCCAAGCAATAACCAAAACCAACGGAATCCCCAGTAAAACTACCCCGAAAAACCAGCGCGTTCTCCAAGATAGGATCAGTAAAGAAATGACTAACAGGGAACTAAATAAAGCATGACCGCTAGGGAAGGCAAAATCATCGGGTAACGGATAAAATAACTGCCAAAATTGCGGGCGATTTCGATGAAAAAAAATCTTGAGATTATAACTAATTGCCCAACCTCCGGCCATAGTCACAAGCAGATAAGCGAACCCATACCAGTATTTTTTTATAGCAAAAATCAGCAGTAAAATTGTTAGTATCGGAGCCACTCCCCAATAAGTGCCTAATCCCGTTAGTTTTATGGCCAAAAAGTTTAGGTTTAAATTAGCGGTTTGATGAATAGATAGCAGCAGCGATTTTTCCCACGCAAATCCTTGGGGCTGCCGGTCAATAGCGATCGCTAAATCCGTAAAAGTTAGGGATGTTAACAAGATGGCTAAGAAAAATAAGCTATTGTTTAAGTAAGTTTTGGGCATCACGGGGAAAAAGTGACGATCGAGGATAACAGGGGCATTTCTAATACCTGAAAATGAATTAGGACCAGAATAACTAAAGTGTAAACTGTCGAGGAAAGTAATCCATTTCTTAATTCTTTTTGCCAATTGCGTTCTTCTTTCTCTCCACCGATTAATTCTTTCGTTCCGAACTGCATTAGCAGAATTCCCACCAGATTAGATAACCAATAACCAACCATGGCCGCTGGTAGAAAAAAATCGGCGTGTAAGCAAGCAATTAAACGACCGAAACCGTAGGCGATCGGCAGATTAAAAATTAGATCGTTCCACCAACACAGGGGCGATAATAAGTAACCAATCAAGACCAAGGTTCCGTTTTTTATTTTGTCCAGTAGATACATCTTTTTTTTAGTTACTAACTATTAGTTTTGTTTTTGGCTCTTCTAGGTTGTGTGTGATAAGTTTAACTTAAGTACCTAAGCAAAATTAGTTACACATTTCGATAAAGCTTTTGCCTTTTGCCTCTTGCCTCTTGCCTATCTTCACTAGGAAATTTATTTTGCAAGACTACTTACATAGGATTGATCGATCTTTGTGTCCTTTGTGTCTTTGTGGTTCGTTCCACCCCCTCTCTAGGAGGAATGTATCTTAGAATACATTTTACCCACCAAATCCAATAGAGCCTGTTTTTTTTGCCATCAGCAATCAACTATCTCTGCTATCTAGCTGACAGCTGATGGCTCACTACTAATTAACGCTGAATTTGGTCAAAAATCGCCCCATCAGCGAAGAATTTTTTCTGGATCGCATCCCAGCTACCGATCGCCGTATAGGGGAACAGATTCGACACTTTTGGATATTGTTTACTAAACTCTTTAGCCACAGTAGCATTAACGGGACGGAAACCCACCTTGGCGAATTCCCGCTGCGCTTCCGGAGTAAAGAGAAATTGGGCAAAAGCTGTCGCTACTTCCCGGGTTTTGCGTTTATCAACTATTTTATCCACTACGGCCACCGGTGGATCGATCGAAACATTGACCGGAGGAATAGTATAGGAAAAACCGGTTTCTCCTTTTTGACGGGCCAGAATCACCTCGTTTTCGTAGTTAAGCAGCACATCCCCCTGATCTTGTTTAAAGAAGACATCGCTGGCTTCCCGGGCATCTTTGGGTAATACAGGCACGTTTTTATAGACATTGCGGACGAAATTGGTCGCTTGTTGTTCGTTGCCTCCATTCCGAGTTACCGATCCCCACAGGGCCAGAAAATTCCACCGGGCCACCCCAGAGGTTTTCGGGTTGGCAGTGATGACTTTAATCCCCGATTTGGCTAGATCTGGCCAGTTGCGGACTGCTTTCGGATTACCCTGACGAGTAACTAAGGCTACCACGGAACGAGTGGCGATGGCATTATTGGGGAGTTCTTTCTGCCAACCGGGGTTAACTAAACCCGCTTTTTGCAAGCGTTCCACGTCGGAACCGATAGCCAAATTTACCACATCTGCATCTAATCCGTCGATAACAGCGCGGGTTTGGGAACCAGAGCCACCATAACTCTGTTTAATCACCACATCCTGTTTTTTCTCTCTTTTCCATTTGTTGACGAATAGAGGAATGATTTTTGAGTAGGCCGATTGAGTCACCGCGTAGGAAACCAGGGTGATTTCCACGGTTTGTTGTTTAGCTTGCTGTTTATCCGCAGCTGCCAGCAGCTTACTCGATGCCGATAGGGGACTAAAAGTTAGTCCGATTCCCGTTGTGACGACGGCAGCCGTAGCTAGAGAAATAAAAGGTAAGAGGGTTTTCGGTTTTGGGGATCTAGGATCAGGGATCACGATGTCATCGGCTCCTTTGTTTATTTATGGGAGATTGCTAGGTATTTTTTCTAGAATTGTATTCTATACGAAATAAAAAACAATTACAATACATCAAAGAAAAAATTATACTGTTTGGGTTAGATGCAAATAAATCAAGCCATTAATGGCTTGATTAGCTGAAAAAAGTGTAAATATTCGATTTATACCGCTTAAATGCGCCTTTAAATCTGCCTGAAGCCTCTTTCTGCTTCCAGAATAGAGATTTTATCGTTTTTATGGAGAAGAAAGAAATTTTTAGCGATCACAAACCTTTCCCTAGGTGGGTTTAACGGTGAAGTTAGCGGACCTTAGCAACTATTACCCTAAAATTGAAGCGGTCTAACGACTTCAATCAATAAGCAGGGTGCGTTCTCAAAATCCTGCATTAGAGAACGCACCCTACAGCGGTAGCCATCCCACTTATTGACCTCGCCCTGGCTTACAGTCGGCAAAACTTAATGCTTCTGTGTCTAAAAAACTGGCGATCGCCATCTCAAGAATCGCTTCAACGGGATAATCAATTTCAGTAGCGCGAGCAATCAAAGCATCCTGAATCCATTCTGGTAAGCGTCTTAAAATAATTTCTGCATCAGTGGACGAGATTTGCTCTGAAAGTTTCGCTTGCATGGGTTAGGACTCCATAGGAATTTGAACATTATAGGGTGGCTCAGTCGCTCTCAAAATGATCGCCTCTAGTTCTAATAGTAGCGCAGGGTTTTTCGAGTAAGGTATTGTAAAGTTTTGTAAAAAGTATATGCAAATGACTGCAAACAACTGCTAATATGGTTAGTGCAAGTTTACATTGCAGTTCACATGAAACTATCAGATTATGCTAAGAAAAAAGGGATCAGTTATGACACTGCTTGGA
>NZ_JASJFG010000393.1:0-2306 GCF_030065375.1 Microcystis sp. M49636_WE2
AGTTGTTGATGCAGTTGACGAATCGAAGTCATGTTCAGTTACCGGTTACAACCACCGTCAGGAGCAAGCAACAACCCCGGACAGCAAAGACTATTTTAGCGTCAGTTTGGCTGTCGGTCAGCTAATCCCCTAAAATTAAAGGAAAGCCTGGGAGGAAAACTAGAGTTATGACTTTTAATATCCGACAATTAGATAATTTAGACTACGATGAAGCCGAACCCTTATTAGAAGATTATATTACTGGAGCGATCGAAGAATATATCAATTCGCCAGAGGGAGAGGCCTATTATCAAGAAAAACAAGAAGGTGGTGGTTGGATTGCCAGCTTTATCGAGTTGGGCTATCTCTATGAAGGTTATACCCTTGCTACCATGACTAAGGCAGATGTGCAAATCTTAATGGAGAAGATTTTACCACGCAAAATTACTGTCCTCGATCCGACGGAAACGGAAGATGCTATCCCTGAATTAATTAGTTTTTGGCAATTTCTGGGACGAGAATATAAATTAACTCAGGCTAAGGCTATTATTAAATATTTAGAGCAATTAGGCGATCGCTTTAGTCAACTGATGAACAATCCCAGCAGTGGCGGTTTTATGAAAAATCTCCTGTTACAAGCGCATCAGCAGGGTTTTGATATCAGCAGTCAGGAGGGTTTAACAGCTTTTCAAGAAAAATATAATGCCGAACAACGCGCCAAACAGCAAGCGGCAGCAATATTGAAACAAACGCCTCCAGTTGTTCCTAAATCGGAAAATGTTCCCAAGGCAATGCAGGCCAAATATCAAGAAATTATCGATATTACCGATAAATTTGCCGCTCAATATCTTAATGAAGAATACGCCCAACTTATTCGCCAATTAACCGCAACTTTAGCTCGCAAGCGTCCCTCTCCCCTAGAAAAAGGTAAGGCTAATTCCTGGGCTGCCGGCATTACTCACGCCCTAGGAATGGTCAATTTTCTCTTCGATCCTAGTCAAAATCCCCACATTTCAGCCACAGAACTTTATAAAGCTTTTGGGGTTGCTCAAAGTACAGGACAAGCTAAATCAAAACAAGTGAGAGATTTACTGAAGATGTCCTATCTTGACTCAGAATGGGCTTTACCAAGCAATTTGGAGAACCATCCTAGCACTACAGTCCGGAAGTTAATCACTACCATGCTCGGTTATAGTTAGGGTTTGCCGCAAAAAGTCTGTTGATGGAGTTAGGAGGCACTCTTGCAGCAGTAGATTCCTGAATGACCCAATCTCGATCGATCTTGCCGACTAGACTCTAGTTACCTCTCCAGTTAAACTATAGTAGTCAATAGTTATAAAGTTTTAAACGATAACCTATTGTCAGCCTTTTTAACTGGTCACTTTATTACCCACCTATGTTAGACAGTTTCTCCCCCCAAACCTCTAGCGTCGTCCTCGCTTCGGTGGCGGACTATTTCAAAGTCCTGTCGGAAGTCAGTCGCCTACAGATTCTCAGTTGCTTGCAATTAGGCGCAATGAATGGTAAAGAAATCGCTGAAGCTACCGGACTGGGTCAAGCCAATCTCTCCAAACACCTGAAAGCTTTAACCCAATCGGGAATTATC
This sequence comes from Microcystis sp. M49636_WE2, assembly GCF_030065375.1. Lineage (NCBI taxonomy): Bacteria > Bacillati > Cyanobacteriota > Cyanophyceae > Chroococcales > Microcystaceae > Microcystis > Microcystis sp. M49636_WE2. The sequence continues at coordinate 1,586 of NZ_JASJFG010000393.1, forward strand.
TCGCGGCAACCCCAAGGAGTCAGCGTTTACTATCAAATTACCGACCCCGTGATCTATGATCTCTGTAAGGTGGTTTGCGATCGCATTAGTCAGCAAATGCGTCAACGGGCCAGAGAATTCGAGAGTCTGCCGGCTTTCCATCTCCCTAAATAGGGTCCGAAAAAGTTTGTTGCTGGGGTTAATCACAGAAACCAAAAACCTAACTAATACTATCCAAAATTACTCATGACTATGCTACAATAGTTTTATGAGTAGGTTGACCAGATCAGAAGCGGCTAAATTAAAAGGTGTAAGCGTATCGACATTAAGACGTTGGGAGTCTGAAGGTAAACTAATACCAGAAAGAACTGCTAACGGGCATCGTCGTTATACCGTCTCTCAGTTGCTTGGAGTAAAAGAGAATCTTTCCTATACTGTTGGCTATTGTCGCGTTTCTAGTCATGATCAAAAGAAAGATTTAGAACGTCAAAAAGAAGTTGTCGAATTGTTTTGCGCTTAAAACGGTTGGCAAGTTGAAATTATAGACGACTTAGGTTCAGGACTTAACTACAACAAAAAAGGATTAAAGCGATTAATTTGATTGATTGTTGATAGTAAAGTAGAGAGATTGGTCTTAACTCATAAGGATAGATTACTTAGATTTGGTAGTGAACTAATCTTTAGTCTGTGTGAGCAATTCGGAACTGAAGTTGTCATTATCAATCGAACTGAAGACAGTACA
>NZ_JASJFG010001061.1:0-2463 GCF_030065375.1 Microcystis sp. M49636_WE2
TTCGCGAATATCTTTTAATAAAATCCCATTGAGTAAAGTTCATAATTCATGGTTATTATTTCGATCTAAAAAGTCCAAAAAGTCTTTTGCTTTCACGATCTGAATATTTTGATATTCAACCAGTGAAAGAAGATGTTTGTCCCCCGTAATAATATGGGTAGCCTTGCCAGCGATTGCACATTCTATGATCATATCGTCATCGGGATCATTGGGAACGGCTCTAAGTGTTCCACCTATAGAAACAATGCTAGAAGCATCACAAATTTCCTCAATGTATTTTCTAACTCGTTCTTCAGGAAATTTGATTTTTAGTAGCAGTTTTTCGGATAATTCGCCTAAAATCTCTGGACAAGTGACCGATCGAATCAGTTTGCTTTGGGCTAGGGAAAAACAACTATTCGGGCTACCGCTTTTAGAAAGCGCAGCAGATAGGAGAATATTTGTGTCGAAGACAACAGTATAAATCACTACTTCTCGTGAACGATTTCATCGATAAATTCTTCTCTTTCGTCTTCCGTCATGGTATCCCAATCGTAGCCGCGTTCTGCTGCGACGATTTTTGCCTGTTGGCTTCCGTAATCGGTTATAGCTTCCATATTTCCCCACTGACGCTGGATGAGGAATCTAAATAGTTCCTGTTGCTGTGCTTCGGGGAGTTGTTTGACTAATTCGATTACTTGTTCGTTGCTTAAGGTTAAGTTTGGCATAGGTCGCTTCTAGACACCAGCATGATTAACGATTTTAACATGAGTCTTTAGCTGGCTCGTGGGTGGGGAGACTGATCGCTAACGGGAAAAGTCATGATCTAGAAATTCTTGAATCGTTAAAATTGGGATTTCTTGAAATGGATTTAAAACTAATAGATCAGAATCGCCGCTTACAATACAGGTAGCTTGACCATCGATCGCTAGTTCTAAATACTGATTATCTTTCTCATCTCTGCAAACCTTGATTTTCTCTCGAATCACGACAATTTCCGCGGTTCTTTCTATCGCCGTTATAAATAGCCGCCTTTTTGCTGAGGAGGCATATCTATCGAATTTGGGACGATTGAAAACAGTGATCAATTCTAACAAAGTAGATTCGGACATTAAAAGCTTGCCGATATTTTGGGCTTTGTCTAATGCCTGACGAGCTTTACCGTTTTTAGAGAGAAGCGCACTTACTAAAACATTTGTATCGAAAACGAAATAGTATTCAAGGCTCATTTAATAAAGATTCTAGGATTTCGGGTGTTAATCCTCTAGCTTCCGCCTCATCACTAATTTCGTCCATTAGTTTTCTCAAGAAATCGATATCGCTGTTAACTGGCTTTCTAATTAGCAAATCGACAAGAACCCGGACGCGTTCTTGTTCCTCTGGGGATGCGGATTGATAGACTTCTGCCGCTTCGGGACTGACTTCGATCGAAATTTTGCTCATATTATTAAGGCTCATCCTTGCTGTGCTTCGGGGAGTTGTTTGAATAAGTCGATAACTTGTTCGTTGCTTAAGGTTAAGTTCGGCATAGGTCGCTTCTAGACACCAGCATAATTAATCAGTTTAACACGGGTCCTGAATGGAGAGGTTTTTCGGTTCGCCTATCCCTTCTCTGCTTCGATCGGTTAGAATCGAGAAATTATCGGACTAGAAAGTCCTTTCATCTTCGCGCTTGCCGTAAAATTATGATTGTCTCTCTCCAAGAAGCTCAAGCCAAACTGCCCGAACTGATATACAATCTCAAACCGGGGGAAGAATTGTTGATTACCGATAATAATCTCCCACTAGCCAAATTAATCGGGCAAACCCCCACATCTCCCCAACGTCCGGGGCCTGGCCTATGTAAAGGAATGATTACCATCGTGGCCGATGATAAAGAACACTTACAAGACTTCTCGGAGTATCTGCCTTGAAATGTCTAATCGATACCCATACTCTGCTTTGGTACACACTCAACGAATCCCCACTAAGTAGCGCCGCCCATCAACTAATTATTAACCAAAATAACGAAATATTAATCAGCCCAGCATCCTATTGGGAAATCGCCATCAAAATCAGTATCGGTAAACTCATTTTACATCAATCTTACAAAGATTTTATCGACGTATGCCTTAATCAATATCAATTTAATATCCTTGCCATCACACCGGAACATACGGATGCGCTGATCACCCTTCCTTTTTATCATAAAGACCCCTTTGATCGCCTTCTGGTAGCTCAAGCCATTGTTGAAAATATTCCGATTATTAGTGTAGATACTATTTTAGACCGGTACGGTATTCAACGTCTTTGGTAGGGCGATCGTTTTTCTCAACCTATCGGAAAACTCGACACTATACCCCGTTTCTAATCCCTCGATTTGATGTTTTTCTACCAATTTCCCACGTCTCCTGCGGATAATCTTGCTTCGCGAATATCTTTTAATAAAATCCCATTGAGTAAAGTTCATAATTCATGGTTATTATTTCGATCTAAAAAGTCCAA
>NZ_JASJFG010000466.1:0-1980 GCF_030065375.1 Microcystis sp. M49636_WE2
AAACCTTGTTGGATAAGGCTTTTAGACTTTTTTTCCCTGAAAAAGTGCCTACCATTGGAGTGATTGGGGGGAAAATTTAGGGATTTTTTCCCTGAAAATTAGGTAATTGACCACCTGAAAATGGGTAAAACCCCACACCCCACACCCCACACCCCACACCCTGCCCCCACGAAAAACTTTTTCAGCAGCCCCTAAATAAGGTTCTTCGGTTTGTGTTATGCAATGGACGGAGGTTATAAGGGATGAAACTCTTATAGAGAAAGGCATTTGGCGATTTTTGTCAATTGTTTTTGATCTAGAGCGAACTAATCAATTAAATCTCTTGCCAGATAAGGATTTAGTTTATTTATGCCACCCTATCGAACCATAACAAGTAACGAAGAACCTCAGTTATTAGTGTATCTTCAGTGGTTAGGATTAAATCGAATGAGTCATCATCAGTTCGTAACCCATCGAACCGGAATGTAAGAGCGTGAGCGGATTCAGCAACCAAGCTAAGAACTGTAGTAACTACAGCAGTCCCAAGAGCCAAAGCTAATGTGCAATTTTTCATTTTTTACTCCTGAGTAGTGTTTTTGTTGGTGTAAGGTTGTAGTTTTACTTTTTCAGGTTCGGAGTGCGATCGCCGCTCTTGCAGCCTAGTTCAAGCAACAGCCTAACCCAACAACAAAGACGGACAACAGAACAATACACGTTACCCTCCCCAATAAAGTATCAAAAGCTACAATTTAATAAATCTTTATATTTCTCTCCCTAGCAACGACTCCCAAAGGAAGGAATCTCAATTAGTTTCCCCTGTTTTACTCCTTCTCAGGCGAACTATCGTCTTCCGTAAGGGATTGTAGCGCGGTATGTCGGATTCGCCTTTGTGTTCTCCCTTGACCACCTCTCAACTCGATGGCTAACCCAAATTAAGCACGATTATATTGCCATAAAGCCCTAGAGGCTTGGTCTCCAACCCCTTGAGGACAAGATAGGCTGCACCCGCTCATTCTGTCGGCTGGAGAGGGGAAACCCGTTACTGATTCTACTCACAGAGAAGGACTAATTTTATTGGTGTAGAATAGAGACAATTATTGAGAGAGAAAGAAAATGAGCACTATTTCCCTTGAAATTCCTGAAGAAATCTTAATTAGTCTCAAAGAAACTCCTGAAAATCTATCAAGAGAATTAAAAATATTGGCAGCCGTTAAACTTTTTGAACTTGACAAACTATCTTCAGGACGTGCAGCCCAATTAGCCGGAATGTCACGAGTAGAATTTTTAACTATTTTGGGGCGTTATCAAGTCTCCCCTTTTTCTTTAACGACTGAACAATTGGAACAAGATATTGTCAATGCCTAATCCTCAAGTCATTGTCAACACCTCTCCTCTACTGTACTTACATCAAGTGGGATATTTAGAATTGCTCCAACGCTTGTATTCTCAAATCCTGACTCCTCCAGCAGTGGTCGAAGAATTAGCAATCGGTAAAAATAAAGGAATTGATGTTCCCAATATTCAGGCAATTGAATGGATTTCAATTACTCTGGTTAAATCAGTCAGTCTAATTCCGGCTATTATTGATTTAGGGCAAGGAGAAGCTGAGGTCTTAGCTTTAGGATTAGAAAATCCAGGTAGTTTACTGATTTTTGATGATCAATTAGCCCGACGTATTGCCAATTTATATCGCTTAAAATATTCAGGAACGCTTGGTGTTTTAGTTAAAGCGAAGCAGCAGGGCTATCTATCTTCTGTTGCTCCCGTTATTGCTAAGTTACGCCATCAAGGAATGTGGCTAACTGATAAAGTTGTCAATGATGTTCTTCGATTAGCTGGAGAGTAAGTATGCTTAAAAAAAAGGCTCTTCGTTACTTGGTATGGTTCGATAGGGGAGCATAAATCGACTAAATCCTTATCTGGCAAGAGACTTAATTGATTAGTTCGCTCTAGATCAAAAACAATTGACAAAAATCGCCAAATGTCTTTCTCTATAAGAGT
>NZ_JASJFG010000340.1:0-6409 GCF_030065375.1 Microcystis sp. M49636_WE2
ATAATCGGCCAATTTTTCCACCAGGGCATAATTAACTTGACCCTCGACGGTGAAGGGAGTCACCATCGCCGTAATTACTCGTCCAAAATAGGTTGTTTCACTCATTGATCAGTTATCAATTATCAGTTATCAGTTATCAGTTATCAGTTATCAGTTATCAGTTATCAGTTATCAGTTATCAGTTATCAGTTATCAGTTATCAGTTATCAGTTATCAGCTTCTGAAGGCAAGAGGCAAAAGAAAGAATCTGACAATCCTCCTAAGTAGGGAGGCACAATTAATTATTTGTAGGATGGGTTAGGGTAGGACTATTTAATTGATTATTATTCATTCTTAATCCTCCTGACTACTGACTACTGGCTCCTAACCCCAACAACAATTTTTGATTTTTACCAGAGGTCTAGTTATCATCGCCTTGGTCTAGCTGATGGCCGATAGCTTAGTTATCAAACTGTTGCTAATCTTGAACCGACGAGATTTTTCTTGACTAAAAGTTCGGCAATTTGTACGGCATTTAAAGCCGCACCCTTGCGAATTTGATCGCCGCATAGCCACAATTCTAGACCGTTAGGATGGGAGATATCTTGACGAATGCGTCCCACTAATACTTCATCGCGACCGGTAGCATCAATTGGCATGGGAAAATAATTAGCGTCCCAATCTTCCACTAATTTTACCCCAGGAGCAGACTCAAGAATTTCTCTGGCCTTCACCACAGAAAAAGGCCGACTAAATTCCAGGTTAACCGATTCCGAATGGGCCCGCAGCACGGGAACCCTCACACAGGTGGCGCTAACCCGCAGCTCTGGACAAGCAAAAATCTTGCGGGTTTCGTTGACCATTTTCATTTCTTCCTCGCAGTACCCCTGACCATTAATCGGGGTATTGTGGGGAAAAAGATTAAAAGCGAGGGGATAGGGGAAGGAATTAGTGGGAGGTTGCCGATTATCAAGAATTGCTTGCGCTTGCTGTTTTACCTCCTCCATGGCTCGCGCTCCAGCACCACTAGCAGACTGATAAGTAGAAACTACTACTCGCTCGATCGCCTGTACTTGGTGGAGAGGCCAGATCGCCACTCCTAAAAGAATTGTCGTACAGTTGGGATTAGCGATAATGCCCCGGTGATTGTCCACACTGTCGGGATTGATTTCTGGGACAACCAGAGGCACTTCGGGATTCATGCGAAAAGCACTGGAGTTATCGATAATCGTCGCACCCGACTCGACAATAGTTTTCGCCCAAGCTTTCGAGGTGGCCCCCCCCGCAGAAGCGAGAACGATATCCACGTCCTGAAAAGAGCGCTCGTTTACCGCTTCGATTAGGAGACTTTCGCCCCGAAAATTGAGGGTTTTTCCAGCAGAACGCTCGGAAGCCAGTAATTTTAGACTAGCGAGAGGGAATTGACGACTAGCTAATAACTCTAGTAATTCCGTTCCCACGGCCCCGGTGGCCCCTAAAATAGCGACCCGTACTTTTTGACTCAAATTGTGTAACCTCCTGACGAGTTGGGTGATGATAATGATCCGAAGAAATCGTTACAGTAAAAAATCTTTTTTGTCCACCGAGTTATTCTAAAACTTGGATTGATCGGCTTTTGATCAGCAAAATTTTCTGATTGGGCTTAACTGCCCCAAGGACGTAATAAATTAAATATACCCCATTGACCGCTAAAATAAAAAGATTGTGAGAGCTTGGGGAACAACTGCAGCTATTCCCCTAGAATATCATGAGCGGGACGGATTCACCGCAGGCGTAAACACCGCTCACCCTATTATAAACGTTCCTTGTCGTAAGAGCTAGAAAAATCAATGAAAGTTATTCAGGAAAAGCTTCCTGCCAGTCAGATAGGTTTAGAAATTGAAATTCCCGCCGAAACCACGAAAAACACCCACGAGCAAGTGGTCAAGAATTTAGCGAAGTCGGCCAATATACCCGGTTTTCGCCCCGGTAAGGTTCCCCGTCAGATTCTTCTGCAAAGATTGGGAACTAAAGCGGTAAAAGCGGCGGTAATTGAGGAATTAATTGAAAATTGCCTCGAATCTGCCCTAAAACAGGAGGGGATCGAGTCCCTGGGCAATCCCCAGCTATTGTCTAAGTTTGAGGATTTGATCGCTGCCTATGAACCGGGTAAAGCTTTGACTTTTTCAGTTTCCGTGGATGTGGCCCCGACAATTGTTCTCGGAGATTACGAAAATCTGAGCGTTACTGCCGAAGAAACCGTTTATGATCCCGAATCCGTGGAAAATTGGTTTAAAGAGCGTCAAGAACAGTTAGCGACATTGGTTCCTGTGGAAGATCGCGGGGCGCAGCTGGGAGATGTGGCGATCGTTGATTATCGGGGAAAATCCGCCGAAACTGGCGAAGATATCCCAGATATTGACGGCGAAGATCTGCGGGTGGATATGGAACCAGGACGCTTTATCGAGGGGATGGTGGAAGGAATTATCGGCATGAAACCGGAAGAAGTCAAAGAGATGACTTTAACTTTCCCAGAAGATTATCCCAAAGAAGATGTGGCAGCAAAAGCGGTAATCTTTACCATTACGATGAAAGAGTTAAAAGCGAAGGAATTACCAGAGCTTGACGACGATTTTGCCCAAGAAGTCAGCGATCAGGAAACAATCGCCGAATTAAGAGCAAGTTTAGAGAAACGCTTCCAAGAACAAGCGGAGAAGGAAACCAAAGACAGCATTTATGAGGCTTTAACCAAGGAATTAGTCAAGGGTGCGACTTTAGATTTACCGGAGACGCTGATCGAGAAGGAAGTGACGCATATTTTGACCCAAAGCTTCATGCAGTTCCAACAAATGGGGCTAGATGTCAACCAGTTGTTTACAAAAGATAATATTCCCAAAATGCGGGAAAGAGCCCGTCCCGATGCGCTCGAAAGTCTGAAACAGACTCTGGTGGTGCAGGAATTGGCTAAAGTCGCGGGCATTGAAGTCAGTCCCGAAGCAGTAGCCGAAAAAATCGCTAAAATCATGGCGCAATTGTCCGATCGCGACCTAGATATGCAGCGTCTGGAACAGGTGATCACCGAAGAAATCCTGGCGGAAAACACCCTGGAATGGCTGAAAGAAAAAGCTACTATCACCCTCGTCCCCAAAGGTTCCCTAGAGGAAGAAACAAGCGAGGAGGAGGAAACGGAAGAAACCTTCCCATTCACCGAAGTGGAAGTATTGGCAGCCGAGGAAGAATAACCCTTGGCTATCTTGAAGTCGTCAGCCTTTTAGCCGTCAGTTATCAGCCATCAGCTTTTTTCTCCCGATATCCCTGTTCACTGATGGCTGATAACTGATCACTGATCACTGATAACTGATAACTGATTGCTGCCAACCGGGGGAAACTTAGGGCATAATAGATGGACAGAAGTGCTAAAGATGCTTAACATTTGCCAGTAAAAGCTCCACAGCCAAGCAAAACCCCTAAGATTGTGATAGCGGAACCGAAAAAATTATGCTCGAATCGAGATCACCTGACTACCCAATTACCAGTAACTGTCGCCCTGCTATCTACGCCAACACGGGGAGAAACTCCTTAGCTAACGTTTTACCCGTGGTAATCGAACAGTCTGGCATGGGTGAACGGGCTTTTGATATCTATTCTCGACTCTTGCGCGAGAGAATTGTCTTTCTGGGAACCCCCGTCGATGATCAGGTCGCTGATTCGATCGTCGCCCAACTCCTCTACTTGGAGGCAGAGGATCCCGAAAAGGATATCCAACTTTATATCAACTCCCCCGGTGGTTCCGTTTATGCCGGACTAGCTATCTACGACACCATGCAACAAATTCGCCCCGACGTGGCGACAATTTGTTTCGGTTTAGCCGCTAGTATGGGAGCATTCCTGCTTTGTGGTGGCGCGGCAGGTAAACGGATGTCCCTACCCAGTAGCCGGATCATGATTCACCAACCCCTCGGCGGCGCCCAAGGTCAGGCCAGCGATATCGCCATCCAGGCCAAAGAGATCCTCTATATTAAACAGAGACTCAATACCATGCTGGCTCATCACACCGGTCAACCCTACGATCGCATCGCCAACGACACCGAACGGGACTTTTTCATGTCGGCCGTCGAAGCTAAAGAATATGGGTTAATCGATCTGGTGATTTCCCGTCCCGAACTGCCCGATCCTACCGTTCCCGTTACTTCCCTGTAAATAATAAACTATGTCTAAATACGACTCCCACCTCAAGTGTTCATTTTGCGGCAAATCCCAGGAACAAGTGCGAAAATTAATCGCCGGGCCGGGGGTCTATATTTGTGACGAGTGTGTGGAACTGTGTAACGAAATTCTCGATGAGGAATTGATGGAACCGCCTAGTCCGGTCGCCCCAGTGGAGGAACGTCCCAACAAACGGCGATCGGGCCAAAACAAAACTACTTGGGAACAAATTCCCAAACCAAGAGAGATTAAAAAATACCTCGATGACTACGTTATTGGTCAAAATGAGGCGAAAAAAGTGCTTTCTGTGGCCGTTTATAACCATTACAAACGCCTCAAAGATATCCAAACCCAAAAAGCCAGTGGCGGTAGTCCAGAAGATAGCATCGAACTGCAAAAATCCAATATTCTGTTAATCGGTCCCACAGGATCGGGAAAAACCCTTCTAGCTCAAACTCTGGCCAAAATCCTCGATGTACCTTTTGCCGTCGCCGATGCCACCACGTTAACCGAGGCCGGTTATGTGGGGGAAGATGTGGAAAATATTCTCTTGCGTCTGTTACAAGTGGCAGATTTAGACGTGGAAGAAGCGCAGCGAGGCATTATCTACATCGATGAAATCGATAAAATTGCCCGCAAGAGCGAAAATACCTCGATTACCCGGGATGTGTCCGGAGAAGGGGTACAGCAAGCTTTACTGAAAATGTTAGAGGGAACGATCGCCAATGTTCCCCCCCAAGGCGGCCGCAAACACCCCTATCAGGATTGTATTCAGATTGACACCAGCAATATCCTGTTTATCTGCGGTGGGGCGTTTGTCGGTTTAGATAAGGTGATCGATCAGCGTCTCGGTAAAAAATCCATGGGCTTTATTCAACCGGGAGATGGCCAAGCTAGTAAGGATAAGGTAGCGGCAGGGTTATTAAAACAAATGACTCCCGATGATTTAGTCAAATTTGGCATGATTCCAGAGTTTGTCGGTCGGATTCCCGTCCTAGCGGCGCTTTCACCCCTGGATGAGGAAGCTTTAATCGCTATCCTGACGCAACCCCGCAACGCTTTGGTGAAACAGTATCAAAAACTGTTGAAGATGGACAATGTACAGTTAGAGTTTAAATCTGATGCCGTCCTAGCGATCGCCCAAGAGGCCTATCGTCGCAAAACCGGGGCCCGGGCCCTACGGGGTATTGTCGAGGAATTAATGCTCGATGTCATGTACGAATTGCCCTCGCGCAAAGACGTGAAACGCTGTTTAATCACCCGCGAAATGGTGGAAAAACGTTCCACGGCAGAGCTATTGGTTCATCCTTCCTCTATACCCAGTCAAGAATCCGCTTAAGGGGAAAAATCGAGGTTAACCATGCTGAACACCGTTCCCGCGATCATCAAAGAAGGCAAGATCGAACTCCTCGAATCCGTGCCGATTCCAGAGGGTACTAGGGTTTTAGTCACCCTCATCCCGGAGGAGACAAACTCGGATTTCTGGCAAAAAGTCAGCGAAACTGCACTGGCTAAGATTTGGGATAATCTGGAAGACGACATCTATCATGAAAACTCAAATAATCGATAAAACAATCACTGTTCGCGGTGTTCCTCACTATTACGAGTGGATTCGACAGTCGGAATCTGCCCAAAAAAAGCCGGTGATGGTGTTTATTCATGGTTGGGGAGGATCGGGACGCTATTGGCGATCAACGGCTGCGGCAATTTGCGATCGCTTTGATTGTTTATTGTACGATATGCGGGGTTTTGGTCGGTCTAAATTGCCGGAAAAATCCCCCGATCTTTCCTACGATTTAGAAGAATATGCCCTTGATTTGGCCTTGTTTTTAGATAGTTTGGAAATTGAAAAAGTCTATCTCAATAGTCACTCTATGGGGGCATCGGTGGCGACTTTTTTTATTACTATGTACCCCGAAAGAGTGGTGAAAGCAGTTTTAACCTGTAATGGCATTTTTGAGTATAATAAAGCGGCTTTTGCTGCCTTCCATAAATTCGGTAAGTATGTGGTACAGTTTCGTTATGATTGGTTTTTAAAAGTACCTTTTGCCGATCAATTATTTATGGCGAGATTTTTGCATCGATCGATCCCAAAATCAGAAAGAATTGCTTTTTTAGAAGATTTTTTAGCGGCAGATTATGAGGCAGCCCTAGGCACAATTTATACATCTGTGAGTAAAAAAGCAGTGGAAATTATGCCTGGTAAATTTGCTGAGATTAAGGTACCAACTCTTTTAGTATCAGG
>NZ_JASJFG010000666.1:0-2634 GCF_030065375.1 Microcystis sp. M49636_WE2
CATGGGAGTGATCAGGGGGAAATTCAGGTACTTTTTCCCTGAAAATTAGGTAATTGACCCCCTCAAAATCGGTAAAACCCCACACCCCACACCCTACACCCTACACCCTGCTTCTAGGAAAAACTTTTTCAGCAGACCCTAGTTAAAGACACGATAAATTGATTCAAGTCAAGCCCATGCCACTAACTCTTAATTTAACATCAGAAATCGAACAATATCTCAGCCAAAAAGCGAGGGAGAAAGGTCTTTCTCTAGAAGCTTATGTCCTCAAGCTACTTAAGGATACTATTTTAGAACAAGAAAAACAGACCAAACTGGTTAATTTACTTCAATCTTGGATTGATGAAGAAGATGAACAGGAACAACAAGAAACCGGTGAATATTTAATCGAAGCACTTGACCAAGATCGCTTATCTGAGCGTCCTTTATTTCTGGCTCACTTAAAGGGAGTAACTTGGTGAATAGAGTAGTTTTATTAGATACGGGAATTATCGGTTTAATTACTAATCCTAAGCGAGCGCCTGAAAGTCTAGCTTGTAATTGTTGGCTACAAACGCTAATTAAAGCAGGTATTAGGGTTATTCTTCCAGAAATTGCTGATTATGAGGTGCGTCGAGAGTTGTTACGCGCTAACAAGATTAAAGGAATTAAACGACTGGATGAGTTAGCATGGGTTACGCTACCGCTAACCCATCCTACAAATAATTGTGCGTCCGTACTTATGACAAAATATTGATCGGGAGAAACTTTAACTCTTTTTTTGACTATCTCTGGTAATTAAATAATCATTGTTAAGTAGCTGGTTATAATTAAATTAAAAATGGATTTTAGGTTCGATCCCCCCTCAGTACTAGGGTTGATTCATAGTAGGGTTGATTCATGAATCAACCCTACCCTTAGTCCCCCCTTGATAAGGGTGGTGTCTGATAATTTTTAACGCCTACCTACTGATCTCCCATTAACCTGAAGAGTAATTATCTAAAATCCTTATTCATCCCCTAAATAAGCTTCAATCACTGCGCGATTCTCCCTGACTGTGGCTGGATCTCCCAAAGCGATTAACTTACCGAAATCTAACACGGCAATGCGATCGCATAATCCCATCACTAAAGGCACATGATGTTCGATTAACAGGACGGTTAAAGCTAAATTATCGCGAATTTGTCGAATTAGCTGACTTAATGACCCCTTTTCGCTGGGATTCATCCCGGCTGCCGGTTCATCGAGGAGTAATAACTGGGGTTGCAAAGCTAAAGCGCGGGCAATTTCCAAGCGTCTTTGATCACCATAGGCTAAATTACGGGCTTTTCGGTTGCTTTGGTCGGTTAATCCGACTAAATCTAATAATTCCCCCGCTCTTTTATAGGTTTTTTCCTCCTCCCTTCTCGAAACTGGTAAACCCAAAATTCCTGTCCAAAGATTGGCTCTATTGTGAATGTGACCAGCGATCGCTACATTTTCTAAAGCCGATAATTCGCCAAATAAGCGCAAATTCTGGAAAGTACGGGCAATTCCCGCCTGAGCGATCTGGTGAGGACGATAATTCGCCAGACTATCGCCTTGATAAATTAAATCACCACTGGATAGGGGAATTAAACCGGTGATCAGATTAAATAAAGTCGTTTTTCCCGCCCCATTGGGTCCAATTAAGCCAAAAATCTCGTTTTTTTGTACCTGAAAGGAAACCCCATCGACGGCGACTAATCCCCCAAATCGACGGGTGGCTCCCCGCACTTCTAATAAATTTGCTGGCATCCTTGTTAACAGATTAAATTAGTCGATTTTACTCGATCAAGACGGTTGGAAGTAAGCATTGCACCGACCAAAAAAAGATATTTCTCAGGAGATTTACCCCGAAAGAATCAGTTTTAAAGATTTATCGGGCAATTATTTGGGTCGGGAAACATTTTACACAATCCCGACCAGATAAGCAAAACGGCTCACCACTACTAGCGAATCATACCAAATCCGTTTTTAATAGTGTGATTAACTCCCAAGTTATGAATTGTTTCTCCCCGCTCCGCTCTCCCCACCTCCCCCCGCAACGCGCACGAAGTGGTCTTCCCTCTCCCTAATTCATAATTCATAATTCATAATTCATAATTCCCACTCCCCTATACCTTCTAAACAGGATTTAGTATCACTACCCATAACGAAAAACTGCCATAATTGCAGAAATGTCCTCATCTAGCCAAAAGGCGATCGCTATTGATGAAAAATGACGCTAAAATTATCGATCTCGTCATCCGGCTGTTTTTTCTGGGCCTGTTGTTATTTGCTGGTTTTACCCTGCTGCGTCCCTTCCTAACCATGATCCTCTGGGGAGCAATTCTAGCGATCGCTTGGTATCCGCTCTTTCTCTGGTTAAAAAAGTTACTCGCGGGCCGGGCGAAACTGGCCACAGTTCTCCTCACCCTACTTTGTCTAGGGATTATTATCGGTCCGGTGAGTGGCATTGCAGCGGTTCTGGCGGGTAATCTGCGAACGCTGGCCGAATATATCGATACTGGTGCGGCGGTGATTCCCCCTCCCCCCGCCGATGTGGCCACCTGGCCGCTGATTGGCGAAAGGATTGCCGGTCTCTGGCAGCAGGCATCGGATAACACGGGTCAATTTCTTCAACGCTTCGAGCCA
>NZ_JASJFG010000971.1:0-4587 GCF_030065375.1 Microcystis sp. M49636_WE2
CCTCGCCTTCACAGTTATCGCTTTTTTGACCATTAATAATTTAATTCGGAGTCTGATTACTGTCAGCATGGATTCCCAGAAACGTCCTGCTAAATCGGCTAATTCCTATAATCCCTACGGTTATCCCATGACTTCCCATCCGGAACTTTTGGACGAGACTGGACAACCGATTAATGAACCCCTGTTAGTGATTCGTTCTCTCACTGTTGAAGATGCTCGTCAACAGTTAGATGCTATTTATAATTCTTCTCCCAGTGCTGCCAAAGAGCAAGATGAGGAAATCTGATTGGTTTTAGAATGGCGGTTCTTGAAAACAGATATATTTATCTACACGGTTTTGCTTCTGGCCCCCAATCAACAAAAGCGCAATTTTTGAGACATTGTTGGCAAAAGAGGGGTTTAGCAATGGAAATTCCCGATCTTAACGGTGATGATTTTTCTAGCTTAACTCTCACTCGTCAGATTGTTCAAGTCGGCCAATTGATTGAACAATCTCAGCTTCCTGTTACTCTGATTGGTTCCAGTTTTGGCGGTTTAACGGCAGCTTGGCTGGCAGAAACTTATTTTCAGGTGCAAAGGCTCGTTTTATTAGCTCCCGCTTTTAATTTCGGTCCGATTTGGTTAGGACAATTGGAAGCAGAAACCCTAGCCAATTGGCAAAAATCTGGGAGTTTATCGGTTTATCACTACGGTTATCGCCGTTATCTGCCAATCTATTACAAATTTATCGAAGATTTAGCCAATTATCCCCAAGACAAGTTAATCAGGCAGCTTCCCACCTTGATTATTCATGGTCGTGCCGATGAGGTGATTCCCCTAGAAAATAGTCGCTATTATGCTTTTTCTCGTCCTTGGGTGCAGTTAATCGAATTAGATAGCGATCATGCCCTTACCGATGTTTTGACGAGGATATGGGCTGAAATGCAATTATTCCTAGACATCGGTCTTTAGGCGATCATGACTAAACTTGAGGAACTAACGAGCGGCTCTATTGTCAACGGCATTCTGCCCAATCAAAGCATTACCGTCATCGAGGCCAAGTGGCATGGCAGCGACACGGTAGAACTGACCTACAAAGATACCAACGGACAACCCTACACAGAACTGCTCTTTCGATACCGAGAGCCAACCCTAGAGATTCTCACCGAAGGAAGACCGTGGGGTTTCGATGGCGACGGAGCTTTGCTGCGCCTAGTTTCCGAAGCCCATCGCATCCGGTTGGCCTACCTGTTTGACCCGCTTCTAGCCGTCCATACCTCTCTGGTGGAACCACTCCCTCATCAAATCACTGCTGTTTACGGTGAGATGCTCGATCGCCAACCCCTACGCTTTTTGTTGGCCGATGACCCCGGGGCCGGGAAAACCATCATGGCGGGATTGTTAATTCGAGAACTCCTGATTCGAGGTGACTTAGCGCGCTGCTTAATCGTCTGTCCAGGCAGCCTCGCAGTCCAGTGGCAAGATGAACTACATAACAAATTTCACCTTCCCTTCGATATACTCACCAATGACCGCCTCGAAACAGCCCGCACCGGCAACGCCCTCGCCGAAATGGGTCTGGTCATTGCTAGGCTTGATAAACTCAGCCGTAATGACGACCTCCAGAAGAAACTCCAGCAGACTGATTGGGATCTGGTCATCTGCGATGAGGCCCACAAGATGTCCGCTTCTTTCTTTGGTGGGGAAATTAGGGAAACAAAGCGTTACAAATTGGGCAAACTCCTCTCTAGTGTTACCCGCCACTTCCTGCTGATGACCGCTACTCCCCACAACGGCAAAGAAGAAGACTTTCAGTTATTCCTAGCTCTACTCGATGGCGACCGCTTTGAGGGGCGATTCCGGGACGGAGTTCATGTATCAGATACTTCCGACCTGATGCGCCGCATGGTCAAAGAAGAACTGCTCAAGTTTGACGGCAAGCCACTTTTCCCCGAAAGAATCGCTCACACGGTCAGTTACCCCCTCTCCGACCAAGAAGCGATCCTCTACAGTCGAGTCACCGAGTATGTGCGCGAAGAATTTAACCGAGCCGAAGCCCTGGCCAATAACGGGCGCAAGGGGACAGTCGGCTTTGCCCTCACCATTTTGCAACGCCGCCTCGCCTCCTCTCCGGAAGCCATCTATCAATCCTTGAAACGACGACGAGAACGGCTACAAAAGCGACTCCGAGAAGAAGAACTGCTCAAGCGAGGCCAGTTGCTGGAGATAGAATTTGCTACCGTCCTTGACCAAGACGACATCGATGACGACTTTGAGGATACCGATAGCAGCGAGCGGGAGGCTACGGTCGATGAGGTGGTCGATCAGGCCACAGCATCGCGTACCATTGCCGAACTACAGATTGAAATCGCCCTGCTGAAAAAGCTTGAAGACCTAGCCAATACCGTTCGACGGAGCGGAAAAGACCGTAAGTGGGAAGAGTTTTCCCATCTTCTGCAGGATGAAGCGGAGATGTTCGATGCAGGAGGATACCGCCGCAAAATAGTCGTCTTCACCGAACACAGAGACACCCTCAACTACCTGAAAGAGCGGATCAGTACACTCCTTGGCAACCCAGAAACTGTTGTCACCATTCACGGTGGCATGGGTCGGGAAGACCGCAAAAAAGCCGAAGAAGGCTTCAAGCAAGACGTAGGAGTACAGGTACTTCTGGCCACCGATGCCGCCGGAGAGGGGATCAACCTGCAACGAGCGCATCTCATGGTCAATTATGACCTACCCTGGAACCCAAACCGTCTAGAACAGCGATTCGGTCGTATTCACCGGATTGGACAGACCGAGGTTTGTCATCTCTGGAATTTGGTGGCTCACGAAACCCGCGAGGGAGATGTGTATCGGACGCTCCTCGAAAAACTCGAAGCCGAACAAAAAGCTTTAGGCGGACGGGTGTTCGACGTATTAGGTAAAGCCATTGCGGGAAAAGAATTGCGCGAACTTCTCATCCAAGCCATCCGTTACGGCGATCACCCAGATATAAAAGCAAGCTCAAACCAGGTCATCTCTGAAAAGCTCGATCAAGAGAGACTAAGGGAATTGCTGGAAGAACGCGCCCTAGCACGGGATTCGATCGATGCTTCCAAGGTTCAGAAAATTCGAGAAGATATGGAGCGAGCCGAAGCCAGACGGTTACAGCCGCACTTCATCGCCGCATTTTTCCTCGAAGCCTTCCAACGCTTAGGCGGCACCCTACGCCAGCGAGAGCCAAAGCGATACGAGATTACCAACGTCCCCGCCGTTATCCGTAACAGAGACCGCTTTTTCGGGATAGGAGAGCCAATTCTCAAACGCTATGAGCGCATCTGTTTTGATAAAGACCTGATTAGTGTTCCGGGTAAACCCGTTGCTACCTTTGTCTGTCCCGGCCATCCCCTGTTAGATGCCACTATCGATCTTGTCTTGGAACGGCATCGGGAATTACTCAGACGGGGGGCTATCCTAGTTGATGACAGTGATCCGAGCGAGGAAATTCGGGCGCTGGTGTACTTAGAACACGCCATTCAAGACGCTCGGCTAAATCCCGATGGCAGACGGCGGGTGGTGTCGCGGCGAATGCAGTATGTGGAAATTCCTCTGTTTGCACCACAGAGACAGGGAGAGAAGGATGCTGGGTATGCCCCTTATCTAGATTATCGTCCTTTGCAGGAAGAGGAGCGGGCGATCCTAGGGCCGATCCTTGATTCTCTCCCTATCGGTAATGAGATTGAGAGCCGGGCCCGCAATTATGCGATCGCTAACCTTGTCTCTTCCCATCTTCAGGAGGTACGGCAGCGCAAGGAAGAGTTAATTGAAAAGACCCTTATAGCAGTTAAAGACCGCCTGACCAAGGAGATCAACTACTGGGACCATCGGGCGGCCCAGTTGCGCCTACAGGAAGAAGCGGGGAAGACAAATGCGCGGATCAATTCCAACAAAGCCCAGATGCGGGCCGATGAACTACAAACGCGGTTGCAAAAGCGCTTGTCTGAATTGGAGCAGGAGCGTCATTTATCCCCATCGCCGCCGGTGGTGGTGGGAGCAGCCCTCATCGTACCGGGGGGACTGTTAGGGCGACTTTTAGGCAAGCCAATGTTTGCCCGGGAGACAAAGCGCGTCGAGCAGCTGGCAATGGCGGCAGTCATGGCGGCCGAAAAAGCTTTGGGGTATGAACCGCGGGATGTGAGCGCCGAGAAGTGCGGCTATGACATCGAATCGCGCAGGACCGGAACAGGCCGCTTACGGTTTATCGAAGTCAAGGGTAGAGTAGAAGGAGCAGAGACGGTGACTGTCACCAAGAACGAGATCCTTGCATCCTTTAACAAGCCAGAGGATTTTCTGCTGGCCTTGGTTTCGGTTTCTCCCTCAGAGGAGGTTCAGGTCAGATATGTGCGCCGGCCATTCCAGAGAGAACCGGATTTTGGGGCGTGTAGTGTTAATTATAATTGGGGAGAGTTATGGGACAGGGGGGATATGATTGAACCACAAAGGCACAAAGGACACTAAGGGGATTAACCACAAAGGCACAAAGGACACTAAGGGGATTAACCACAAAGGCACGAAGGACACTAAGGGGATTAACCACAAAGGCACAAAGGACACTAAGGGGATTAA
>NZ_JASJFG010000404.1:0-2799 GCF_030065375.1 Microcystis sp. M49636_WE2
CAGTGCCACCTATCGTTATGTTCAGACTGCTGGTTATCAGCAAGAAAGCGCCGCTAATCAATATTTATTTCCTAATTATGGCATGAATGCCCCCGGCTTCTTTTGGAATAATTGGGGAAAAGAGGTAAAAAATGCCGCTAATACCTCGGTGTTAGCTTTACCCGATAAATTATTAGCTCTCTGGGAAGGGGGTTTTCCCCATAAATTAGATTTACAATCTTTAGAAACCCTAGGTTTAGATAATTTATCTAGCTTACAAGCAAAGGAAACTTTTTCCGCTCATCCTAAAGTAGATTTGTCCAGAGGAGAGATTTTTAATTTCGGGGTGACAATCAGTGCTAAAGTTAGCTTAAATCTCTATAAGTCTGACTCCACTGGTCAAATTATCCACAAAAAAACTTTTGATTTAGATAGATTGTCGCTGCTGCATGACTTTGTTTTAGCAGGACAGTATATCGTCTTTTTCATCCCACCGATAAAAGCGGATAAGTTATCGATACTGTTGGGATTTAAAACTTTTAGTGATGCCATTCAGTGGCAGCCAGAATTAGGAACAAGAATACTAATTTTTGAGCGAGATTCTCTACAGTTAGTCAGTGAAAGTGTTACAGATTCATGGTTTCAATGGCACTTTGCTAATGGTTGTGTAAATGACCAAGGCAATCTTGAAATTGTTTTTGTCCGTTATGATGACTTTAAGACTAATCAATTTTTAAAAGAAGTTGCCACGGGTGAAACCGAAACCTTAGCCATTGGAAAATTGGCAAGTATTACCATTAATCCCCTATCAGCAAAGGTAATTAATCAGGAAATTCTCTCGGATTTAAGCTGTGATTTTCCAGTGGTTTCCCCGCAACTGGTGGGACAAAAATGGCAAAATACTTTTTTAGCTGTCCATCGTCCCGATAGCGATATTCGTCGGGAAATTATCGGACTTCCCGCTTGTTATAATCACTCCACAGGTAAGTTAACTATTGCCTATCTGGAAAATAACTGTTATGGTACTGAACCGATTTTTGTCTGCGATGGTTTATCTCCAGAGACAGGATGGTTAATCGTCGTAGTTTACGACGGCAATAATCACAGCAGCCAAGTGAGAATCTATGATAGTCAGCAGCTAGAAAAAGAACCCCTTTGTTGTCTGCAATTACCCAGTGTTATCCCTCCGGGGTTTCACGGTACTTGGCAAGAAAAATCAGAAAAAGGCGCTATTTAGAAAACGGGTTTCTTAATTAG
Source organism: Microcystis sp. M49636_WE2 (assembly GCF_030065375.1). Classification (NCBI taxonomy): domain Bacteria; kingdom Bacillati; phylum Cyanobacteriota; class Cyanophyceae; order Chroococcales; family Microcystaceae; genus Microcystis; species Microcystis sp. M49636_WE2. The sequence continues at coordinate 1,237 of NZ_JASJFG010000404.1, forward strand.
AAAACGGGTTTCTTTGAGAAACCCATTTTCTGGACTTGTGAGAGAGAAGCTTTATTCGACTTCTCAACGGTTGAAGATTTAATCAATTGGTTAAATACTTTAACTGCCTAGTTTTGACGTTAGTGATCGCCTTTTGTCCATCACCCGCTAAAATTGTCATAATGAAACAAACAACCGCTAATTATGATGAACCCTGGAAAGAAGCTTTAACCGAGTATTTTGAGGCGTTTTTACATTTCTTCTTTCCTGAAGTTCACCAACTAATCAGTTATCAGTTATCAGTTATCAGTTATCAGTTATCAGTTATCAGTTATCAGTGACTAATTGGAAGCAAGTAGCAATCCCTTTGCTATAATCGTCATGGCACACCTGAAAACAAAAGCGACTACTGGGAAGCTGCCAGAACGGGAACAGTGGAAGTGGAGGTTAATCAGGGGATTATATGAAAAGGAGTTCGAGAGAGAACAGATAATTAAACTGTTTGAAATCATCGACAATATGATGACTTTATCCTCTGAATTGCAGTCAAGTTTAGAGAGTAAAATCAAACAATTTGAGGAGGAAAGAACCATGCCTTTAGTAAGTAATATGGAGTTACGAGGGATAGAACGCGGTAAGGAAATAGGCAAGGAAATTGGCAAGGAAATTGGTAAGGAAATTGGTAAGGAAATAGGCAAGGAAATTGGGTTCTTCGTTACTTGGTATGGTTCGATAGGGGGTATAAATCGACTAAATCCTTATCTGGCAATAGATTTAATTGATTAGTTCGCTCTAGATCGAAAACAATTGGCAAAAATCGCAGCAACGCCTGTCTCTATAAGGGTTTTATTCCTTACAATCCCGTCCATTGCATAAGACAAACCGAAGAACCGGAAATTGGTGCGTTAGAAAAAAGCCGTGATGACATAAAAACAGTTTTAACTGTGCGGTTTGGAGAGATTTCTTCAGAAATTGAAGAGATAATCGGCAAAATCACTAACCCTACTATCTTAGAAGAGCTACTAAAATTAGCAGCCACTGCTAATTCTCTCGCAGAATTTAGGCAGTCTTTCGCAAAAATCCAATCCTAGAACTTCTTTAGAAAACGGGTTTCTGCAAACGCCTATTTAGAAACCCGTTTTCTTGTATAAATGTTAATTTTTGTCATAGCACCCTTGAAAGATTGGCGATTTTTTGCATAAAATAGCACCAGTCGTCTTTTGCGTTCAATGTCATGACTTCTACCCTGTTGCCGAGCCTTCCTGCTGTTTACGATATTTTGTTCGATTTCGCTCAATCTGATGGTTTTTGGGCAAATTTAGAAACTGCTTTTGGCACAAGTTATGATGTGGTTAAAGCGACGCAATTACGACAGCAGTGGCAAAGTCGAGATTTTAGTCAACTTCCCCCTATTACAGTTAAAAACCTTGGCAATTCAGGGATTTTCGGCGCATATTCCAGCAGTATTAATAAGATTTATATTTCTCAAGCGCTGATTGATTCGGGGGACGCTACCACCCTCAAAGCGGTGTTATTAGAAGAAATTGGGCATTTTATCGACGCGCAAATCAACAGCAGCGATAC
>NZ_JASJFG010000458.1:0-7116 GCF_030065375.1 Microcystis sp. M49636_WE2
AAAAGTTGCTCCTGGATTATCAGAAGTATTTGTAGGATTGGGATGGGATGTCAAAGCCACTGACACTGGATCGGACTTCGATCTAGATTCGTCGGTGTTTTTGTTGGGAGCTAATGAAAAGCTAATCTCAGATAAACACTTTATCTTCTACAACAATCTTTTCAGCCCTGATCCAAACAAATCAGTCCAACATACTGGGGATAACTTAACAGGACTTGGTGAAGGGGATGATGAAGTTATTAAAATTGACCTCAAGAAAGTACCAGAAGAAGTTAAGAAGATTGTTATTACAGTAACGATTCACGAGGCACAGCAACGTCGCCAAAACTTTGGACAAGTACAAAACGCTTTTGTACGTATCGTTAATGCTCAGAACAAACAAGAGGCTGTACGCTACGACTTAGTAGAAGACTATTCTATTGAAACCGCCCTAATCATGGCAGAACTCTATCGCAAAGATGGGCAATGGTCACTCAACGCGGTGGGTTCTGGCTATCAAGGAGGGCTGCAAGCATTGCTAGATCGTTATAGTTAAGGAAAGTTCAAATTATGGCCATCAATTTACAGAAAGGGCAACGTATTTCCCTGACAAAAGAGGCACCTGGTCTGAAAAAAATTATTTGTGGACTAGGATGGGATGTAGTGGAACAAACTGGGGGTGGCTTGTTCGGCGCATTTAGCAACAGACCGAACTACGACCTAGATGCTTCAGTAATCTGCTTGGGCAGTAACGGAAAAGTTGGAGACAAGGACGATATAGTTTATTTTGGCAATCGCAAGCATCGATCAGGAGGAATCACTCACTTAGGCGATAACTTGACGGGAGCAGGAGAGGGAGATGATGAGCAAATCATTGTTGATCTTTCCTTAGTGCCATCACGAATTACCAAACTGGTTTTTACAGTCAATATTTATGACTGTATAGCCAGAAAACAAGACTTTTTCCAAGTAAAAAACGCATTTGTACGATTAGTAGATATGTCTAACAACAAAGAGCTTGCTCGCTACAATCTATCAGGAAATGAATACAAAGGTGCTACGGGAATGATTATGGCAGAGTTATACCAACATAACGACGAGTGGAAGTTAGCTGCAATTGGAAATGGAGTTAGTGTCAACGGATTAGGAGAAATTGTCGGTTCTTATGCTTAGTAAAGGAAAGCTATGTCATCTTTATTTGAACGACTGGACTTAACTAAATACAACCGCAAGCTAAAACAATCTCTATCTCAGCGTATAGATCTCACTAGACCAATTAAACTCAGGTGTCAATCTTGTAGATCGCACATTCAAGCAGAATGGGAATTTTGTCCTAACTGCGGTTTTCCCTTGCGAAATTTTTCAGAAAAAAGTCGCCATTGTATTTGGATAGATATTTCAAATATGGCAGTCTTACCCGAATATCAAGAAACCATGAGTGCAATTTTTATGGAAGCTTTTTCCAGACTGTATGGTGCATTCAGAGGTGTTCAGGTTTTTCTTACTACAGAACCACCTAACAGTCAGGAATGGCAAGATAAATTTACTCATGTTTATGTATTTGCTGACAGTCAGCCAGTAGATTATTTAGGAGTAGCGAGCTTCTTATTAGGTAAAGTTACTGGTCATGCAATTATCAGAATCGATCAAGTTTTTTATGCTTCTTGTAGAGGCAATCTTAGTATTAGTAGTCTATCTAATTTAATTGCCAACACGATTGCTCATGAGATTGGTCATACCTTAGGTTTAGATCACTCTGAATTACCAACAGATGTCATGCACGATGGATTAGACTACACGACTCATGGTGCCATGCCCCCTTCATTTCACGCAGAGCAGATTAACCTGATGAACAGTGCTATTCGCAGATATAAGACTGAAGAACAATGTTAGTGAGATCACTTATATATTACGATCGCTTTTTTGGTTATAATAGACATCTCCAAAAATTTATAAGTCAGTCACAGCAAAGAATAGCGGCAGATTAGACCAATAGTCAAAATTAGCTCTAAAAACCGATTAATCAGAGTTTCAAGAGAAAAAATCCAATTTTGACGGAAAACTATGGCTAATTATAACGTCAATTACTTCCCCTGATTGCTCCCTTTCTATTACTTCTGAAATTAGCCTACTAATTCTCAACCTTACTAAGCCACAAACAAGAAAGCTAGAAATTAATTCCACACAGAAACCAGAAAAGCAAAACGTGACGGGAAAGCTAACCTAGATTTCGCTTCCCCTTGTTCTATCGATCGCATCCCCTAGTTTTTTACCAGTCGAACCGGCGATCGAGCCTGTCACGGTTGAGGTGAGGGCATTTCTCAGAAAGATGCGGAAATTCTGTTAATCTTTCCCAAAGCACAGGTTATGGCTTTTTGTCAATCGAGAAAGTCCCGATCCATAGCTTGTTTCAGGGCATAAAAACAGCAAAAAGAGGGAATCCCTTACTCTAAAGATTAATTGCCATCAGGATAGCGATCGGTAAGAGTGGATTCTGGCCATGGAGCCATAGTTGCATCCATTGGAACCTCTCAGCCTATTTGTAAAAACATCTTGATGGTAATGCAACTGCATTGTCTCGTCAAGTGTGGAGTCGCTGGATATGTACATGACAATATCAACCCATTACCCAGTAGTTTCCCCAGTAGTTTCGATCCCCCCTGCCCCCCTTGATAAGGGGGGTGGGAAAACCCAGTCAGGGATAGAAGTTGTCGTTTAGCGGTTTCCCGTTCGAGACGGTAACGGTTCCACTGAATCTCTAACTGTTCTCGTTGGGCGATTCTTGTTAGATAGGTTTCGGTGGATGAACCGCCCAGACGGTAATCGATCTCGGTAATCCTGGTCAAGAGGTCGTGATTGGACAGTTGGGCTAATATCGCCTGTTCTCGATCGCCGGCGGTTTCGTAGGCGATCACCAGCGTTAAGACCTGTTCTCCCAGTTGGGAGCGTTTGGCAGCCCGTTGACGTTCCAATTCAGCCCTGGCCGCCTCTAGGTCGGCCGCCCTGATTTCGAGGTCGGTGATGGCCATCCTCTGTTGTTGTACCTGACCACCCCCAAACAGATTTTGCAGAATGGCGATCGGGTCGGTGGTGAGATAACCTGTCCATTGTCGGGCGTTGGCCTGGTCGATACGTTGTCCAGCCAACTGTAACCGGCGATCGATCAGGGCGATGCGCTCGTCGAGGGTCTGCAATTCAGGGGAACGTTCGATCGCCGCGTCGGTGAGGGTACGGAGACAATCGTTACCGCTATCGAGACAGGGAAGGGGAGCGGCCTGTAGGGGAGTCCACATCAACAGTAAGCTCGACAGTGAGAAGGCGATCATCCTGACCTTGCCATTTAAGCCGTTTGACCGTTCCGGGGTAGGGAGCCTTAACCGTAGCCAATTGAACCAGTGCATTGTCGATCTCCTGTATTCTCGTCCTGATCACCGCTTGGTTGTATTCCCGTTCCTGAAGTTGTGCGGCGCGAACTGCCCTCTGTTTCTCCACTTCTAGTTGTTGGTTCTGAAGGGTGATCGCCCGTCGGTTTTCTTCTAGAGCCAATTGGTATTCTTCCTGAAGACGCTTTTCCTTGGCGGTTGATAAAGCGGCACGGGCGATGTCCAGTTGTATTTTTGCCTGTTCCCGTTCCGTTTCCATTTGGGAGAGTTTCGCCCTTTCGTGTTCGATGATTGTCTCCACGGATCCCCCCTGGCCTCCTTGATAAGGGGGTAAAGGTTGAGAGTCGATAGTAACAAAAGTGGGTAGGGAAGCGACATTAACGGGATCCCCCCTTAATCCCCCCTTGATAAGGGGGGCTTGATCCCCCCTTAATCCCCCCTTGATAAGGGGGGCTTGATCCCCCCTTAATCCTCCCTTGATAAGGGGGGCAGAGGGAAGGGCTAGTAATTGAGAAATTTTCTGTTTTTGTTGAGTGATTTTAGTCTCTATCTGTTGTAATTCTCCCGTTTTTAGGGTAATATGAGCAATTTCTTGCCTGTAGGAAACGGGGGGAAGTTTATTTAATGTTGGGGGTGGTGAAGGTAAGGTGAGTTCGGGGAGGGGAATCTGCAACTTTTTTAGGGAGAGTTCCAACTGTTGACGTTGGGTTTGGAGTCGTTGTCTCTCGGTAATGCGATCGCTTAGTATCTGACCCGCAACGATCCGAGAACCCTGTTTGACCCGCAGATCTGCGGGGGTGGTAAGGGTCAATCGGATTTTGATCTCTCTCGGTACGGTGGAGTGGGTTTTTTTCGGAGAGGATCCCCCCTTAATCCCCCCTTGATAAGGGGGGTAAGAGGTAACAGGGGTAACAGGTGTAACAGGTGTAACGGTGGTGCTGGGGGTTTTTTGGGCTGTGGTGTAACTGCAACCGACTAGGGTGATGATGGTGGCGACGGCAAGGGTCAGGTAACGAAAGAAATCAGGACGGTGGGAATAGAAAGGTTCCGGGACAATGGGGGAAGTATCGGCTTCTTTCAGGGCAACACTCTCGCTTGTTTTCTCGCTGTGTTTCTCGATTATGGGGACAATGGGGGAAGTATCGGCTTCTCTCAGGGCAAGCCCTTCGGCTTCTCTCAGGGTAAACACTGAACTTTGTCTGAGTGTTTTTTGAGGAGCGATCGTTTCCAAAACGGTCGGGGTTTCCAAGACAGTTGGAATTTCTAAGACAGTCGGAATTTCTAAGACGGTTTCTCCCGTGCGTTCGCGTTTCCAGCGACTAATCAGCTTACGGGAACAACCCTTACCCGTTTTCTCCCGTACCAACGAGATCAGACCTTCGTAGGTCGTACCGGCTGGTGCGTCGTCAAGGATAGCGAAAACCGTCTCAGTGCGTCGCTGGTGGGGTTTTGACCTAGAAAGAGTGCTAACCATCTTTTACCCTCCGGTGATAGGGAAAGATACTGGTCATTTCTGCCTGTTTGCCGAAACGACATAGGGCGGTCAAGGGTACTAACTCGGCTACTTTCTTCTCGGCGAAACGGAATTTGGCGGCCACCCGCTTCACTTCCGATTGGTCCACTGGCAGAACGATCTTGGTAGAGGAGTTACCGATCACGTCGTCGCTGAGATGTCGTTCCGATTGGGATGCCAACACCAAACCCAACCCGTACTTACGACCGTCAGCGATGATGCGGTCACAGGCCCGACTTTTCCGCAATTCCTTGGCCTCATCGATGAATAGGTAGGTACGGGGTAACTTCCCTTCGATTTCTCCCAAGAGGCGGTGTCGGTTCATCAATTGCCAGGCCAAGGATTCGGCGGCGATCGCCCCGATCTCCGGCGGTAATTTCGAGAGATCGATGCGGATATGTTTCTCGGTGAAGTCGGGTTGGGGACGGCAGAAGACACCGTAGGTGAAGGTGGCTATCAGTTTCAGTTTCAGTTTTTGCGATTCCTTACAGCCGCTCTCCACCCGCGACTCGATCTCCTGCTGCAAATCGGTAAAATTGGGCGCTTCCCTTGTCCAACTTGTCGGTTGTTCTTGGCTGATACCCCGCCGGTCGTAACAAAATTGCAATATTTCTAACAGTAAACCTTCCTGATTTGGTCCCAACTGCAAAGAACGTTTTAGAGTGGTGGTAACGGCGATGGCCTGTAGATGGGGACCACCCCCTTCAGCATCGAGGTTGACAATCAGGGGATTGATGCCGTGAGAACTGGCCATGTGCAGGGGATAACAAGTTTCACCGATAATCTCCTGATCACCGTGGAAATCGATGATAAATAACTGAATATCGGGATAGGTCTGTCTGAGGGAATAGGCGATCGCTTTGAGGGTCTGGGTTTTGCCACTACCGGATGCACCGATGGCGACGATGTGACCGTTGGGGAGATGACCCGGATTCCAATAACAGTTATCCCCCAGAAGGATGCCAGACGGTGGCGATGATTCTGACAGGGGGGAATTAAGGGGCTTCGGAGCCTGTAAAACGGCGTTGGGTAGTGGTTTCTGCTGTTTATTGAACATTTATGATCCTAGCGATGAGATGACCTGAAACGCTGTATTCTCCCAACTTGTCGATCACATACTGGGGACTAGCGGCGGTGAGTCGGGCGTAGGCGACGTTACCCGGTTGTAGGGTAATAGTATCGAAACGGTCGGCATGACTGGGCAAACTCAGACCCGAACCATCGGCAATGGTCAGCGTTCCCGTTAAATATACCCTGTTACCCTGAGCTACGCCGAAGGGTTCCGTTAAATTAGCGAGCCTATCTAAATACTCATCTTCCAAGAAGATATTTTCGATCTTTACTTGGACTGGTGCGACCCTTTCCACGCGAAGGCGCGAGGCGATGATCTGAGATTCCTGACTCGAACCCAGTCGGTACACCGTTCCCCCTTCGTCCTTGACCAGCAGATCGCTAACGGTCAACGGTTCGATTACCTCATAAGTAGCGTCAATCGGCTGTTCGGTAATGGCATTTCTCCCTTGAACCCTAACCCGCAACAGATAACGGGAAGCATCCTCGTTCACCGTCTCGATCGCTCCCGACGGCAAACCCAATGCCTGATTGAACCCGCGAATCAGACCGCCACCACTATTGATAGAAATACTCAGAACCGAGACGACCACAAGAACAAACAGCAGAAACCACTCCGCATTACTGCCCGTGGCCAACCTCAAACGCGGATTTCTCGGGATGATCATCCTTCCCCGACCGGGATAAAACGCCTGCACTCCCGACTTAGTAAAAACATCGGCAAACCAGCCGAAAAAGTAACCGAGAATCAGACCGTACCAGAGTTGACTATAACCCAGTAGGGACAGGGGATAAGCCGCAAGGGTGACGACACCTGAAGCGAAGAAACTGTGGGTTATGCCCCGGTGAACCGTTCTCTTTTCTAGCCAACCACTGACGGGAAACAAGAGCCGTCCGAGCGAGCTTTTGCCCGTGTCGATATCTGGTAACAAGGCCGCCACTGCCGCTATGCCCAATATCTCCGGATTGGCGGTTCCCAACGTTATGCTCGTCAAAGCTACCGAAAAGGCTATATGAGTGACGCTCATCATTTGACACTCCCCGCTCTAAAGAGACGGGGATTCTTGGTTCACAGAGATTACTTGCTTAGACAGAATTGCTTCTGAAAAAGTAGAGGTATTCTCTCCCCAAGCGTTTATTGGATCGAGCCCAAAGGTTCCGGTATGCCCT
>NZ_JASJFG010000049.1:0-6380 GCF_030065375.1 Microcystis sp. M49636_WE2
CACCCCGCAACTGTTCCACCCAGGCAGAATAGTTTTTCTGCCACCAGTGCTGAAGCCGTTCCAGGTTTTGACTCGGAGGTGGCAGTTGGTCTCTCAATTGTTGCAAAGACTTATAAAATCCAGCATCCAGAACCATCACCAGAATGTTGTTGAGTGCCTCGCTACAAGCATTGACGTATGCAAAATCCTGACTGTGGTCGATGGCAAACTCTACCAGCAAGTTCTCCAACGCCGCATCTAAAAACATCCCCTGATCGAGCGTGCTGGCTAAGGCAAAGCGATCGGCCGTATGCGGGCTTTGGGCAAGGGCAAGGTAAAATGCGCGTGCGGTCGCCACTTTGGGTTCGTCTGGGAGCTGCTGGGATTTTTGGCTGGCCCAACTCAAAAACTCTTGCAGATAGGAGTCTTGCGCGACTAAGGCATCAATTTGTTGCTTCATCAACTGCACCAGCGCATCTGCACTTCGCAACATGGCAGCCGTTAACAAGAAGACTTCGCGCCAGTGGGAATCGGTGATGTGACTCACCAACCCTCCCAGTGCTTGTTCTAATGCCTGCAAATTATGGCTGGCAACTATTTTTCGAGCCGTGAAGTATTCTTGAAATGCCAGATAAGAAAATGAAAAAATGCCTCGCGCCCTTTCTGTGAGGATTCCATGCTGTGCCTCGATCGCTTTCAGCATGGCTTCGCTTTCGAGTTGGAGTTCCTCTGCTTCCAGGGTTGCACCTGGCAAATTCCGCAAATAGTCGCCAATGTATTGCTCAATCGTGCGTTGCTCAAAAAAATACTGCCCCTGTTCAAAAGTCACTGCTGCAAGCTGGCTCAACAGCCTCAATTTTTGGGGCAATAAAAACCCCCGGTAAACCTGATCGCGTTCGACTCCTCTAGCTTCATCCCATTTACCCAGCAGCAAATCCAGCCCTTGTTTATAAAACTCAGCCCGCTTGCTCGGAAATTTCCCTTGACCCTGAAACACCCAGCAGGCGAGATGCAGAAACAGAGGTGTCACCACCAGTTGCCGAAATTGCCAGTTTTCCGGCAAGTCCAACTTCTCCATAAACTGAGCCGACTGCTCCTGCCCCGCTTGAGCAGTCGTTTTGCTCAGTGCCACAAACCACTTTTGCGCGAAGGTGCTGATTTGTGCCTGGGTAAAGGGGGCAATTTCTACATCAGTGAAACCTCGAATCTGGAGTTTTTGGGCAGCGGTGCGACAGGTTACTACAAATCGATTGCGATGATACTTTTCTGAGAATTGGCGAATTTCTCTCAGAACTGCTGTAATGTCCTGGTTGGGAACTTCATCCATGCCATCGAGCAACAGCAGGACTCTGCCCGCTTGCAGTAAGGTTTCCAGCACAGACGGGTTGGAAATTCCCGAGGTGAGCAATGCCTGACGGATGTAGTTGAACAGGCTAAATTCACCACTGGGACTGGACTCCTCGGCAAATTCTCTCAATAAGATAAAAATCGGCACTTGATTCGCCGCAAACTCGCCTTGGTTGCACTGAATCGCCAGATGTTGCAAAAAGGTCGTTTTGCCAACCCCCGGCCTGCCCAAAACTCTAAGCTTTGAGTAAGTTTCAACAGCCTGCATTCCGGGTATTTGCTTCTGCTCAACCTCTCCCAAGCCGACGCGATCGAATTCAGCGGGACCCAAGTTTTGCAAATCGGCAATCTCCACCCACTGTTGACTGGCAATTTCCGCCAAAATATTGACATCCACATAGATGTCATCAATGTTGACTGGATGGCTGATGTCTAGTAACTGCAAGATGCCGCACTGGTTTTGGATGGTGTCCAGGCGTCGCGCTCGCACCTCTTGCACCAGAGCATCAATATTAGTTTTCGCCAGTTCTCCTGGTTCAGGAAATTCTGCGGGCGGAGCGAGGGCAATCTCCCGCCAATCCAAATCCAGAATCGAACAAATTTCCAGGAAAACCTGGCGATCAACGGGTTTTCCTGTGAAAAACCGCCAAATCGGCTGGCGGGTCTTTAAGTTCACTTCCCCTGCTAGATTTTCCTGAGTCCACCCCTTGAGATCAAAGGCTCGTTTAGCCTGTTTAATTCCCGAAGGGGAGGCCTGGAGCGATCTCTTGACCATACAATCCAATCCTCCCTATCGAGTCAGAATCAGTTCTGGTTGGGACGACCAGAAACTTCTAAGGGATCGTAGCCTAGTTGTTGAGTAATCCGTTCTCTGGCTAAGGCCCGGTACTCCCAAAAATGTTCTCCCGCCGCGCACAGACCTAAATAGAGATTGAGAACTTGGGGCTTTTTTTGCCAAATCGTCCATAATTGCCGCCAAAACTGTCCCCGAATGTTCCCTCGGCGGATACCCTGATGCCAGATTAACTGGGTAATTAGCCGTAACCCCTTACCCACGGGAAATTGCATGGTTTGCTTGTGTTTTGACTGCAAACCCAGACCAAGACATTGTTGGAAACAGCGTCGGAGATAGTGGCTGGGTTCGTACAGCGTCCAGAAGCCTTCGACATACTCTCTGGCAATTTCGGCAATCGGGCGGGTGGGGATAAAATTCATCAAGCTATTCTGATCTCCCGTCGGATGGATGCTGTCACCCTCAACTAAACGCTGTTCCCGTTTGAGACGATGCCAAAGAGCCGTATTCGGCAAAGATTGGAGAATTCCTAACATGGGTTGAGGAATACTGGTTTCTTCCACAAAGGCTTGAATCCTTTCCCCCGCACCAGAGCGCTCTCCATCAAACCCCAAGATAAATCCAGCATAGATTAGCAAACCGGCTGCATTAATCTTACGACAGGCTTCCACCAGTGGATTGCGAGTATTTTGCAGTTTGCGCGTCACTTGCAGACTATCTTGGTCAGGAGTTTCAATCCCCAGAAAGACAGAATAAAACCCCGCCTCAGCCATCAGGCTTAACAATTCATCATCCTCTGCCAAATTGACCGAGGCTTCAGTAATAAAGGTGAAGGGATAGTCGTGCTGCTTCATCCAGGGAATCAAGTCTCTGAGAAAGCGTTTGACGTTGCGCTGATTGCCAATAAAGTTGTCATCGACGATGAACAACGAACCGCGCCAGCCTAGGTCGTAGAGAGTCTGCAACTCTGCTAAAATCTGACTCGGCTCTTTAGTACGAGGTTTGCGCCCGTAGAGGGAAATAATGTCGCAAAATTCGCAGTTAAAAGGACAGCCGCGAGAGAATTGCACTGCCATCATTAAGTAATCGTCTCGCTGAAGCAGGTCGAAGCGGGGGATGGGGCTGAGGGTCACGTCTGGCTTGTCCCCAGAGCGGAAAATTCCCTGGCTTTGACCTTGAGCGATCGCCTCCAAAAACAGGGGAACGGTTAACTCTCCCTCATCCAAAATGAGATAGTTCGCTCCAGAATCCAGGGCATCCTGGGGGACAGAGGTGGGGTAGGGACCGCCAACGGCGACTTTTTTGCCTAACTGCACGGCTTTTTGAATCAGAGCTTGAAAATCTGGCTTCTGGACCAACATGGCAGAGAGGATAACCAACTCACACCACTCCCAATCGGCTTCTGTTTCAGGATTGACGTTGCGATCATAAAATCGAATCTCCCAGTTTTGGGGGAGGAGGGCGGCGACAGTAATGATGCCGAGGGGTGGAATGGTGGCTTTCAGTCCCGCGATTTCCATAAAGCGATCGTAAGACCAGAAAGACTGGGGAAACTCAGGGTAGAGTAACAGGGCTTTCATCGAAAAACTGGGTCTGAAACCCCGCCCTTTAGCGATAGCGGAGGGCGGCTTTACATAAGTTAGTGAGAAACAATTAAACCGTTAGAACGACGAATTAACTGAATCTTACTAACAGTTATCTGTCCCAATCGTTGACCATTGGCATCGCTTACAGATAGCTGTTTTTCGGTATCTCCACTAACATAATCAATTCCTTTGGGAGAAGAAATTAAATCTCCTTTACGGAACCCATGTCTTGTGGTAGAGCCACATTTACGTCGTTTACCACCTTACAACTATGTCTGCTTCTTCATTGGAGGGGAATATACCGATGATCGAGTGAATATTTGTCATGAATTTCCTGTTTTTAGTACATAATTAGATTATATCTAACATTCCGCAGATCAGATTCCACTTCATAAATATCCCTCTTTGGGAGTATCTCATTTATGCAAGTGAGTAATTAGGGTTTGCGGCAAAAAGTTTTTCTTGGGGGCAGGGTGTGGGGTGTGGGGTGTGGGGTGTGGGGTTTTACCGATTTTGAAGGCAGGGAAAAAGTCCCTGAATTTTCCCCCCGATCACTCCCATATCTGGTACTTTTTGATTTACAAAAACTCTAAAAGTCTTAACCAACAAGGGTTTTACCATTATTCAGCAAGCCCTAATTATACTTGTCCATAAAACTGGTTTCTAGCAAGGCTTTCAAAATAGCTTGACATAAAACCTGATTTAGGGGTTACAAAGGTGAGATGCTCCCTCCCTCTTAGCAATGCCATCGTTAGCATGACTTTCTGGTGATTGTTTTGCTTTATTTTTGGATTTTTCTAGTCGCAAATATTTTCTGAGATTAGAGGTTTGCCAACCAAAGCGAGTATGGACTTTTGCCAATTGAGATAGTTGCTCAATCGCCCATTTCTGTCTGACCATAACTGGCGAGAAACCTTTTCCAGACTTAGCTCCTTTTCTACTGGAAGTTAGATCAATATCGGTTTTGACATACTCAAAGTAAATGTCAGTAATTGGATAGATTTTGGTTAGTTCAGAAACGACTCGAAGTTCAAGTTGACGATTAGCTCTGATTGAGGGAGCTAATTTTCCTGTTCTTCTATTTGAAAATCGTTTTTGTCGATGCGCTCTTAGATTAAAAGGAAGTTGGCGGTTAATCCGTCTTCCTCTACGTCCTCTTCGCATTAAGCAGCGATTGTCTAGGCACTCTCTTACTCGCTTAAAAGGAAGTTCTAAGTGAGCCTTCCAAAGAGTAAAAAGGGAGGATTGAACGCCAATTCCAGAGAATAATTTACCCGGGTTAATACCAATGGCAATCGGTTGGTTTTTGTTATCGGAAGGTTCATCGGTTAGCTGGACATAAAAAATATCTAAGTCGTTGAATTTACCGATAGCTTTTCCTTCCTTAATCCACCGTCTAGCCCGACTGGGTTTGGTGGGCATCAACGGTTTTCCGTCTTTTGAGATAACAGGAACTCTTGCCATGGAGATAATCCTTAAGAGTGAAGTTAATGTCCCTTACCGCAGCACAATCAAGATGTCTTGTCTAACAACGCTTTACCAATAAAGCTTAGAGAGAATCCGAACTAGGGAAGTATTCGGAAGTCTGTGCCAGATTGTGTCTCGATGCGGTAGTCTCTACTTGCGTCGCCTAAATTGGTCTAGGCAAGCCCCGTCGCTTTTAGGGCGGGGTTAGTGACAAAAATTTCTTTACATTGTCACGGTTGATCCTATCAGAAGTTGGCTAAAGCTCTATGGGATTCCAATAAAAAGGCTTGTACTGAAACAGTACAAGCTCTTACCTTAGATTGAAAAATTTAGATATTAGGCAATTACACTGAAGTTGCTTTGGTTGACTGTAGCCAGATTGGTAGAGGTAGAACTTAAGGTGGCCAGAAGGTTAGCACCTGTACCGAATAGGGCGGTATTAAGAGCATTACTGGTGTACCATACGTCCACCCCTGCAGCCGTGCCAACACTCAAAATTGCTGCATTAGAGGCGGTCCCAGCAGAAAACGCGGCACTGGCGGCAGCAACCAGGGAGTTACCTTCACCGTAGCGACTAGCGGAGAGGCTACCGCGAGATAATCCCGCAAAACCAGAAGATTTTAAGTGAATTCGATCAACAGAGATGAAATCAGTAATCAAATCTACTCCTTCAAAACGAGAATTGTAGATGAAAGTGTTAGTAGCCCCTGTTTCTCCAGTGAGAGTATCGTTCCCAGCACCACCCACAAGAGTATCGTTACCGCCACCAGCTCTGATCAGATCATTACCGCTACTACCGTTGAGAATGTTGGCTTGAAAATCGCCAATAATCGTATCATTGCCGCTAGTCCCGATGACATCATCGAAATTGAGAAAAGTCCGATTTATGGTAGGAAACGGACCAAAAACAGAAGCCCCACCAGTGGAGAGATTGATATACTTTGCACGGCTGCAACTTGCATTTTTTACTCAAGGACAACGCCAATTCAAAAATGAAACGCATCAACCTCAAGAGTTGACAAAGAAAGGCTCATCGGGAGCATCCCAGTTTTGCAATGAGTAAAAATACTCAGGTAATATCGCCGTTGAGATAAGCACAACGTAGCTTCAAATACTGAGGAACATTCTCTGCTTTCCATTGTGCTCCCACAATTTTCATTCTTGCACCTATTTGCTTAATCTTTGACTCTACACTTCCAGAACCGATG
>NZ_JASJFG010000647.1:0-1736 GCF_030065375.1 Microcystis sp. M49636_WE2
ATAAGGGGGGTGCCGATAGGCGGGGGGATCCCCCTTAATAAGGGGGGCATCTGACAGTTTTTAACACCTAGCTACTTACTAACTTTTTTCTTAATTATGCAATCATTTAACTGGCAAACCGTCGATCGAGATTCTCCTTTTACTCGCCTAGATTTTCGGACCAAATTAACCATGATGATCGTGGTTACTCTCATCGCTTTTACTTGGGAAAGTCCTCTCGCTGGCGGTTTTCTAACTCTTATTGTCGCTTTAGCTTGTCTCTGGGCGGGGGTAAAATGGTCTTATCTCCTCACTATTTTAAAATTCATGGCTCCCTTTTATCTATTCTTATTAATTACCATGGGATTTTTTAATGTGGAACAGGTAAAAACTTTAACGGGAAAAACTGAATTAACTCCCTTATTAACTGTCGGTTCTGCTCAAATGACTGTCGAGGGAACCCTCTACGGTTTAAATGTGATCTTTAAAACTCTCACCATGGTTTTAATTATTCCCCTCGCTATTTTTACCACTGATATAAATCAGATGATGGTGAGTTTAACTAAAGCCAGAATTCCTTACAAAATAGTTTTTATTTTTTCCTCTACCCTGCGCTTATTTCCTCTCCTAGTAGAAGAATCTCGCTCGATTATTTCTGCTCAAAGATTACGAGGATTAGCAATAGAAAAAATGGGTTGGTTACAAAAAGGAAAAATTTACGCTTCTATCGCTGTACCTTTAATTTTAAACGCTATGGCTAAATCGCAAAAATTAGAGGTAGTTCTACAGGCTAAAGCTTTCTCTGGTGATCCCGATCGCACATTTTTACAGGAATCAATCTTAACCAATAAAGACTATTTATTAATTATTGGCTTTCTATTTTTATTGGTTTTGGCAATTATTCTCTATGTAAAATTCGGGGTGGGAAAATTTGCCTGGCTATTTTAAAATTAATCCCTATTGTAAGTAGTTAGGTGTTAAAAACTATCAGATGCCCCCCTTATTAAGGGGGATCCCCCCGCCTATCGGCACCCCCCTTATCAAGGGGGGCAGGGGGGATCGGCACCCCCCTTATCAAGGGGGGCAGGGGGGATCGGCACCCCCTTATCAAGGCGGGATTAAGGGGGGAAGGGGGGATATATCTTCAATTTAATTCTAACCAGCTACTTAAGTACCTAAGCAAAATTAATTACACATATCTAACCACCTCTTGCCTCTTGCCCCTTGCCTCTTGCCTATCTTCACTAGGAAATTAATTTTGCACGACTACTTATAGCTCGATCGATCTGGGTATATAAAGCTTCTAAATCTCCGGAATTGTCTAAAACAAGATCAGCTAAGGCAATTTTTTCGGCTAAAGGCATTTGATTATTAATCCGAGCGATCGCTTGTTCTCTGCTTAAGTTATTCCTAGTCATT
The DNA here is from genome assembly GCF_030065375.1 of Microcystis sp. M49636_WE2. Taxonomy (NCBI): domain Bacteria; kingdom Bacillati; phylum Cyanobacteriota; class Cyanophyceae; order Chroococcales; family Microcystaceae; genus Microcystis; species Microcystis sp. M49636_WE2. The sequence continues at coordinate 1,399 of NZ_JASJFG010000647.1, forward strand.
AAGCGTTCAATTTGTTGCTCGAAACTGCAAGAAATCACCCAAATCTCTGTGACTAAATGGGTTAGTTTGGCTTCCAATAATAAAGGAACAGAAAAAACAACTATCGGGGCTTCTAACTGCTCTAAATGCCGATTAAAACATTCTCTAACGTAGGGATGAATCTGACTTTCTAACCAGATTTTTTCCTCGGGATTATTAAAAATAATCTCTCCTAACTGTTGGCGATTAAGGGAATTATCCTCAGTTTTAACTTTTCTGCCATAACGCTGAAAAATTCTCTCTAAAATTGCCGAACCTTTTTCCACTGCTTCCCGGGCATAAATATCCGCATCAAGGAC
>NZ_JASJFG010000297.1:0-3906 GCF_030065375.1 Microcystis sp. M49636_WE2
CCTAATCCAGCAGCAAAACGAGGAACTGCAATACGAAAAGCAACAATTACAGCGAGCTTTAGGAGAAATCGAACAGTATCGTCAAGCAGAACAACGGCAACCGATGATTATTGCCAATTTGACCGCAGAATTGACCCGCACACGCCAACAATTAGCCCGTTTAGAGCGAGAATGTGCCTTAATTCAGGAAAGTTATCAGGAAAAAAGCCAAAAACTCTGCAACTATGACCAGCAATTGCAGGAATTACGCACCCGTCTCCAACGTCAGCAACGCTACACCCTCCAGTATAAAGCGGCCTTGGCCCAGTATTTCCAGCGCGGTAGCGATCGCAATTTTTCCCCAGATTTAGCCATTGTTGCCAAGGCAGCTGCGATCGAGCCTTGGTCTCAGACAGAAAACCAAGAAAGCGATGAAGTGGCTCCCATCGATGAGTTTTTAGCGGAATTAGAGACAATTGAGCCAGTAGAATCCTTAAAGAAGAAAGACAGGGATTGGCCCGCACCTATCATCTCTCCTTCCCCGAAATATTCCTCTTTTCGGGTTGATTTGCCCACTTTTATTAAATATCGCCAAGAAGAAAATAATTCCTAAACAACAGAAAGAGAGCCGGCGACTGTCCATGTTTCGTCTCGGCTCTCTATTCTGGTTCGCTCCTCACACTAATTAAAATCTATCATAGGCTGATGGTTTTGTCCACTAAATTCATAAAAGTTGATATTTTTATAGTTCCGTCATTGGCAGCAGTTGCCATTTTTGACGGAGAAGACGGTTAAGTAGTTTTTGACTGACGCTAATCAGGATTAATCTCGATCGCTGAATTGGGGCGGATTCTCCGATAATGCGACAGTTACGCTCAAAATTGAGCATCGCTTCGCAAAAATTCGCGGTTAGGGGATAAAGTTTCTGGCCTTCCCAACAATCGCAAACGGTTAAAATTTGCAGGATTAAGGCTATTTCGGCGGGATGATGCCACGATAACGGTTCAGACTCGGTTAATCTAATTTTTTCCCGATTGAGCAGTTGTAACAAACCAGAATAACGAGCGTGAGTGTATTGAAATAAAAAGAAAAATTCTCCTCTGGGATGGAGAGGAAGCTGATCGGAGAAAAACTTATCGATTAAATCGTTTAGTTTCAGTAACCAAAAGGACAAAAATTGCTGATCTAATAATAATTCTAGCCATCCTTCCCTAAGCTGAATTTGTGGAAAAAGGGCGATTAAATGGTTAAATATGGTTTGACATTGAGCGGGCGTAAAATAATAAAACAGAGGTGAACGATAGAGGACACTATCAGTTTTTGGGCAACGATAGAAAGTTAATTTATGGTTGTTTTCTGGAAAAATATTAATTAATTGTTGTTTTAAACAATGCTCGATCGAGGGATGATTGCAGATAAAATTCATACTCAGAAGGGTAAACAAGGCGTTTTTTGCAGATCAAAATGGTCGGTTTATTCTAGTGTTCTCATGAGAGACATTCTAGATTTTGATACGCTTAATCAACAATCAGTTAATTGTGTCTAACTGATATGAGAACTACGATAAATTTAGCTTATGATTTCAAATCTCGCTGAGTCCACCAGCTTAATACTATTATAATTGTCTGGATTTTCAAACTCGAATTTCCATAAATAATATATATTTGATTTCTTAGCAAAAAATAGTGTAACAATTTTCTTTTTAGTATGCAGTTGCCATTGTCTAGATGGATAATACAACTGTCTGATAATTACATTGTCTATACTTAAGTTTTTGGCTTCAATCAGGACAATTTGGTTCTTGCCTTCATATCCTGCATCCACCTCTGTTTGTACACCTTTAATTTTAAGAACATGATCATTAATTTTTAGTGTAAATTCAGGGGTATATTTTCTACCACGAATGGTTAATACTAGGCTATTATCTTTGATAAAGTGACGAATTAGACTCGATGCGTAAGCGAAGTCCAGATGTTGCATTTCTGAATCACCTATCAAGGAAGTTTCTAATTGAAAATCTAATAAAGTTTGATAATTTTGTATGGGTGTTTCTATGATAGGAATATCAACATAACCCTCGCCCTTTAATATCACATACTCTCCATTCTTGACTGGTAAAATAAACAATCCTAGCTTTTTAAAAACTTCTGGGCGGCTTTCTCTTGTATCTTGTTTACATAAAATTCTTACTTCTCTTTCCCCTGTAGTTTCAAAATGTTTTGTGGATGCTTTAATCTGTTCAGCCTTAATAAAATAAGGATGATTACAAAAATCATGATCGTGCAAGTTATATCTATCGAATACAGCTTGCCACCCTCGATCTGTTGAAGAAATATTTTTATTCATGTCGTATTTTCTGTTAGGCTTAATTTTTGTCAATTATTGATCAGTAATTCCCAGATTTCTCCCCTATTATTGCCCTGGGAATTAATATTTCGTCGGGCTTTTACCCTTTGAATATTATAATCTTTATATAAATCATCAAAAAAATTATTGTCAGAGTCAAAGTTTTTAACGTCGGAATTACTTAAAATAAATTTATAACCTGCCCGATCGACTCGATCGATAAATTCTTTTAATCTTATTTGCTCCTCATCGTTAAAATCTTCTTTAGTATAAGAGGTAAAAGCTGATGTTTTTTTAATCGGTTTATAGGGAGGATCAAAATAAAATAAAGTCTTGTTATTGGCATAATTTAGGGTTTGGACAAAATCCCCTTGTAGGATCGTCACTTTCTGTAAATGATGATTGACAGCTAATAGGTTTTCTTCATTGCAGATCAACGGTTTGACATATTTTCCAAAGGGGACATTAAAAAGTCCTTTGCTATTGACTCTATAAAGTCCATTAAAACAAGTTTTATTGAGAAATAATAACAAAACTGTTTTTTCTACATCTTCATCACAGCCACGAGAATTAAATTCTATTCTTTTATCTAAAAAAAACTTTTGTTGTTCCTCTAGATTTTTAAGTTCATAAAAATCCTGCTGGATTTTTTTAAGCTTGACTATTAATTCTTTGACATTATCTTTAATAACATTATAAGCCATGATTAAATCAGGATTGATGTCATTAATAATAAATTTTTGAACAGGATAGGGATTATTTAATACTGAGAATAAAACTGCCCCACCTCCGACAAAAGGTTCAATGTAGTTAAACTGACAATCCTGAGAAATATGGGAATTAATCAAAGATAGAATATTAGGAACCAGTTGAGTTTTGCCTCCCGCCCACTTTAAAAAAGGTTTGCCGCTAACTGTTTTCCTTTGAGACAAAGAAGTGGTCATTATTATTGCTAGATTATCCTAATTTATTCAATTTACAGCGCAATTCAAGAAAACCTGAAAGGCGGATTTGGTATCAGAAAGGTAAACGGGGCATTTTTTTCAATACTGATTCAATTTGGTTGATTAAATCCAGCAGACGATTGCCATCCACATGAACCTCGCTGGTGGGATAATTGGCAAGGACTTCGATGACTTGAATCTCGTTATCGTTGAGGGCAGAAGTGACTAAGGAACCGCGTAAAGCTTGCCGACTAGCGGCTCGATTGGGGGTGTGGACAATTTCGGCGGCATAATCTAGCAAACTTTCGCCAAAAAAACTATTAAGAAATTTGGAAAGAAAGACGGCATCCACCGCTACCCGACGATTAAGGATTTTGCGGAATTCTTCGGGTTTTTGGTTAGCCATCTTTAATTGTGCCGCCAAAGCGGGAGCTAATTCGCCTGTTTCGCTCAATTGCTTTAATTCTGATACCGATACGGACCCTTGGAAGATGTGGTATTTGATGATAGCTGATTCGGCGGCTGACAAAGACTGACAAACACCGAGAAAGATAGATATTCCTAGGGGAAGTAAAAGATTTTTGAACATAAACCAAAGGTGCAAAACAAGCGAAAAGCGATCGGGATGATTGACTCA
>NZ_JASJFG010000136.1:0-1996 GCF_030065375.1 Microcystis sp. M49636_WE2
TATTTAGATTTAGGTCATATTCCTGAAATAACTCAATTTTATGGGAGAGTTGCCGAATTAAATAATCTAGAAACTTGGATAGTTGCGGAGAAATACCGTTTGGTTACTGTGTTAGGTTTAAAAGGAATTGGTAAAACCACCCTTTCTTTGAAACTGGTTGATAAAATCAAAAATAGTTTTAATTATGTTATTCGCAGAAGTTTGTATTTTTGTCCAAAATTAGATGAACTTTTAAGTGAAATTTTACCCTCTATCAATCCTCAATTAAAGCTCTCTCAAAGTCTTGACAAGAAATTAAATTTATTCTTAGAGTTAATAAAAAGCCATCGCTGTTTGATTATTTTTGATGATTTACAAAGTCTATTTGACTCTAAAAAACTAGCAGGTAATTATCAAAAAGATTACCAAGATTATCAACTATTGTTTGAAAGCATTGCTGAAGTCAATCATCAAAGCTGTTTACTGTTGTTGAGTCAAGAAAAACCTATTGATACGACTTTTTATGGACAGAAAAATAAATTCATTAAAACATTAATCGTAGAAGGTTTAGAAGAAGATGCAATAGAAATTTTGCGCCATCATAATCTATTAAATGAAGACAGTTGGGAAACCCTAATTAAACGTTATCAAGGTCATCCTCTTTGGTTAGAATTAGTTGCCAGTTTTATTCAAGAGATGTTTTTGGGTAAGGTTGCTGACTTTTTAGAACTTAAATACCCGATTGCCGAAGAAACTTTAGAGCAGACTTTATTAAGTATTTTACAAAGTTTAACAGAATCAGAGAAACTAATGCTAACAGAATTAGCAAATTTCAATCAACCTATTTCCATTAAAGAAATGATGGATCAAACCTCTCTAGATTATACAGATTCTTTGAAAGCAATTCAATCTCTAATCAGACGAATAATAGTGGCAAAAGATGAGAACGCTCTATTATGTTTAAATCCTGTTTTTAAAGCTTATGTAATTAATCATCAAATCTAGATATGAGTCGAAAGCAAGAGAAATTTTAGCTAATTTTATCGCAATCATAATAGTTTACGAAATTCTACGACGGTCAAATAGTTACACCTGCATTTTAATTTCAGGAATTTCCCCATCTTGCCAGCGTTTTTCCAAGGCTGCAAGATACTCATTGCATCTTGTATATTAATTAATGCCTCTTCCTCAGTGTCTCCCTCAGACCAACAACCAGGGAGTGCAGGAACGCCAACAGTAATTCCTTCTTCAGAACGATAAAGGACAATTTTGTATTTCATCACAATAGCGATCACAATTTATCTATAAAGCCGTGATATCATCCAATCAACAAACGACTTTAATGTCTTGAGTATCCCATCAGGCCAGTGTTCTCTTTCTGGTATTGAATCTTCACTATCACCACACTGTTGAACAAGTTTAGCGCCTGTCTCTCTCCCTTGTTGAGATACATATAAATCTCGTCTATCTACAGCTTCTATAATTTTATCTTTATCTGATTTTGGTAAATCTTTCCAACCAGATTCACAATAAGAATCTGGATGTGTTTCATAGGCAAACTTACGAAACTCATCAGATTGAAGCTCTAATTTTGCAAATAATTCAGGATCGGCTTTTAACTTATTTTCCATTTTCTGCTGTAAAGATTTCCCGACATTTTTTAGAAATTCTTGCCCTTTTTTAGTCAAATTAGGATAAGTTTCATTCATAAATCTAGTCAAGTATTTATGTCCAAACTCTAAGTAATAATCTGGTGGTTGCTGGCCAGGATTTCTTTTCATAAAATCGTCGTAGCGAAATTGATAGTAATCTATATTCCCCAATGAGTCTGGTGGATAAGGAGTAGGAATAATAGAACCATAATCAGCGCAATTTGTTGAACTTTTTTCTTCAAAAATATCAATACAGTCAGGCATGACCCATCCTTGTAGTTTAGTATCTTGATCAAATACCAAATACCAAAGATGATCTGCTTCATCTGTAACCCAGGCAAACTTTCCTGTAGGTGGAATCCGAA
>NZ_JASJFG010000337.1:0-2266 GCF_030065375.1 Microcystis sp. M49636_WE2
CGCCAATTACTGCAAAATTTACCCAACCAGCCTAATTTAGACCTGAAAAAAACGAAATCGCCTATCAATGCCGAAATCACTCCGCCAAAGGAAGATAATTCTAATTTAGAATCGGGTTGTGATTTGGAATTATTGCGAGCTTTAACCCACGAAATTCGCACCCCTTTAACCACCATTCGCACCATTACCCGATTATTATTAAAACGGGCAAAAGTAACGGAAGATGTGCATAAATATTTAGAAACAATCGATTTAGAATGTAGTGAACAAATTCAGCGCATGGAATTAATTTTCCGAGCCGCAGAATTGGGTATTAATCCTCTGGTAGATAAACCAATTCAATTAATTCCAATTGCTCTAGAAAAAGTCTTTCAAGATAGTATTCCTCGGTGGCAAAAACAGGCTAAACGGCGCAATGTCAATTTAGAAGTTAATGTACCGAAAAAATTGCCTTCGGTAATTACTGACCCGAATTTATTGGATCAAATGTTAAATGGAGTCGTGGAAAAATGTACTCGCAGTATGGCTAGTGGTGGCCTGTTGCAAGTACATATATCAACGGCAGGAAATCAATTAAAAATGCAGTTCCAAACTCAGGTAAAATCGACTAATCTTACCCTCAAAGCTTTGGGAAAAGTCTTAATGTTTCAACCAGAAACGGGCAGCTTAAGTCTGAATATGAAGGTAACTAAAAACCTTTTTCAAGCTTTGGGAGGTAAATTTATTGTGCGTGAAAAACCCGAAGAAGGTGAGATTTTAACCATTTTCTTGCCCCTCGGACGCATTAAATAAGTTGGGATTATTCTGAATTTTTCATCTTGTAAAATAGGCAAAATTGCCAAGAGGATGCTATACTAGAGCAACAAATAATATTGATAGTTGCTATGGAAAAAACTGTTTTAATTTTAGGTGGCACCGGTCGCATTGGTCAAAGTGTCGCCCTAGATATTATTAATCATACTGCAGCTAAAATTATTATCACAGGACGCAAGGAAAAATCCATTAAATTACTGCCAAGAATGCAGTTTTTGGCTTTAGATTTAGAAGAAATAGACAAGCTTAGACAGGCAATTAAAAATAGTGATTTAGTTATTCATTGTGCCGGTCCCTTTCATTATCGCGATGGCAGGGTAGTAAAAATTTGCATCGAAGAAAAAGTCAATTATATTGATGTTAGTGATCATCGTTCTTTTTATCAAAAGTTAATCCCCTATCGAGAATTAGCGATAAAAGCGGGAATAACTGCCGTGGTTAATACGGGAATTTTCCCGGGTATTTCTAATAGTATAGTGCGGGAGGGAGTGGAACAGTTAGATAGGGTAGAAACGATCCGTTTAAATTATGCCGTAGCTGGTTCAGGAGGTGCGGGATTAACTGTGATGCGGACAACTTTTCTCGGTTTAAAAAAGCCTTTTTTAGCTTGGATTGAGGGACAATGGCAAGAGATTAAACCCTATACTGCTAGAGAAGTAATTGACTTTCCCGCTCCTTTGGGTAAAACTGGTGTTTATTGGTTTGATATGCCAGAAACCTATACTTTTGCTGAATCTTTTCAAGCGCAAAATGTGATCACAAAATTTGGCTCTATTCCCGATTTTTATAATCATTTAACTTGGATTACTGCCCATGTTTTTCCTGATGCTTGGGTAGAAAGTTCTCGGGGAATTGAGTTTTTTTCCCAAGTTAGTTATCGCATGACAGAAGTAACCGATAAATTTTCGGGAATTGGGGTAGCAATGTTAGCAAAAGTGGCCGGATGGCAAGGGCAGCAAAAAGCAGTTTATCAAGCAACTATGCTTCACGAGAATACTGCTCAAGCAGCCGGCTGGGGAACTGGCAGCGTGGCAGAATTAATCTTAGCGGCAAAACTCCAAAAAGCCGGGATTTATCCAGTGGAACAGGTGTTATCCACAGAACTATTCCATGCTACGATGAAAAAAAGAGGTATTAAACTCGATCGCTCCTGTGCAATTGTGGCTTAGAAGATGAAAAAAATCTGGCGTTACCTAGGGCTGTTTTGTTTAGTTTTGTTACTGACTTTATCCCCTATCTTCATGATAGCGGCCCAGAATAATCCTGCTAAACAAGGACAGGAAACACCCCTGGAAACTTTGGGAGAAGTTTTTCCCGTCATGCTTGATAATCAAGAACTTTTTACGATTCGGCAGGGAATAGGTTCTTTTTCAGCGCAAGAAAGAGCGAAATCGATTACAGACAGAATTGAAAAAATTGCCGATGACGATGCTCTTTCTCCTGAAGATTTAAC
>NZ_JASJFG010000255.1:0-6711 GCF_030065375.1 Microcystis sp. M49636_WE2
CGTTCTCGACCAGAATATACGGAAAATATTCAAGCGGGCCTACAATGGTTAGGACTGAATTGGGATGAAGGTCCTTTTTTTCAAACTCAACGCCTTAATTATTATCGTCAAGCCATTCAAACCCTGCTCGATCGAGGTTTAGCCTATCGTTGTTATTGTACCCCGGAAGAATTGGAAAAAATGCGGGAAGAACAAAAAGCCCGCAATCTTGCCCCCCGTTACGATAATCGTCATCGTTATCTCACCCCCGAACAACAAGCTCAATTCGAGCAAGGGGGGAGAAAAGCAGTAATTCGTTTTATTATTGACGATGATCGAGAAATTATTTGGCAGGATTTAATCCGGGAAAAAGTTATCTGGAAAGGTAGTGATTTAGGTGGCGATATGGTGATCGCTCGTACCTCGGAAAATGGGGAGGAACAATTCGGTCAGCCTCTCTATAATTTAGCGGTAGTTGTTGATGATATCGATATGGAAATTACCCATGTTATTCGTGGGGAAGATCACATCGCTAATACGGCTAAACAAATTCTTTTATACGAAGCTTTAGGGGCAAAAGTGCCGGAGTTTGCCCACAGTCCTTTGATCTTAAATCAGGAGGGTCGCAAGTTATCTAAACGGGATGGAGTCACTTCGATCGATGATTTCCGAAAACTGGGTTTTCTGCCGCAAGCTTTGGTTAATTACATGACTCTACTGGGTTGGACTCCTCCCGATTCCACTGAAGAAATTTTTACCCTTGAAACGGCCGCAGAAGTGTTTAGTTTAGAACGGGTAAATAAAGCGGGGGCAAAATTTGACTGGACTAAACTGGATTGGATTAATAGTCAATATCTCCATCGTTTAACCGGTGAGGAATTAGTGCCTTTACTTCTCCCATACTGGCAAGAAGCAGGGTATAATTTTGATGCTGAAACCGATCGAGCTTGGTTGATCGGTTTGGCTACTCTCATCGGTCCGAGTTTAACTCGTTTAAGCGATGCTGTCGCTGAAAGTCGCTTACTTTTAACCCCTCTGGCTAATTATAATCAGGAGGCTTTAAGTCAATTACAATTAGAGGGAGTTAAGGATATTATCAAGGATATTCTCGCCGCTATTACTCCCGATTTGACTGGAGAAGTTGCCAAGGGAATTGTGGAGACCACAACTAAAGCCCATCGGGTTAAAAAAGGTCTAGTAATGAAGTCTCTGCGGGCCGCTTTGATGGGGGAGTTACACGGTCCTGATTTAATGCAGTCTTGGCTACTTCTCAATCAAAAAGGTTGGGATCTATCCCGTCTTCAGCAAGCAGTAAATAGTTAAATTGATTGGCTATCAGTTATCAGAAAATTTCTCGTATATTAGGGTTGACAAATGCCCTAATATTGTTATATACTTTTTAGTATAATGGGAATCCGTGTCGCCCTGCATACCCTGCTCGTGATCGATTACTGAGGGGATGGGGGTGAATTTTTCCCCTAGCTGTCAGGGACGATCTAGAAACTTTCTTAATTTTTAGGCATTATCCGCAACTTTTCCCTAAATATAGATTTGTTAATCTCCTGACAAAAACCTATGGGTGAAAAAAAACGAATTGGACTTCTCACCAGTGGCGGTGACTGTGCGGGTTTAAATGCCGCCATTCGTGCCGTTGTCCACCATGCCAGTGGCAATTATGGCTGGGAAGTGGTGGGTATTCGAGAAGCAACGAACGGATTAGTTAGCCGTCCCCCCAAAACCACTATCTTTGATATTGAAGGAGTCGATCGCCTGTTGGTGATGGGAGGAACAATTCTCGGTACTACCAATAAGGGGGATCCCTTCGCTTTCCCGATGCCCGATGGAACCTTGATCGATCGCTCTCAGGACATCATCGACGGCTATCATAGTCTGGGACTGGATGCCCTGATCGGCATCGGTGGCGATGGTAGTCTGGCGATTTTGCGCCGTATTGCCCAACAGGGAGGCATTAATCTGATTGGTATCCCCAAAACCATCGATAATGATGTGGGAGCTACAGAAGTCTCCATCGGCTTCGATACAGCTACTAATATTGCCACAGAAGCCCTCGATCGCCTCCATTTTACCGCCGCTAGTCATAACCGGGTGATGATTCTAGAAGTTATGGGTAGAGATGCCGGCCATATCGCCCTGGCTGCCGGTATTGCGGGGGGGGCCGATATCATTCTCATTCCCGAAATTCCCTACCGATTAGAGAAGATCTGCGAGAAGATCCGGCAACGGCAGCGTATGGATAAACAGTTTTCTCTGATTATTGTCTCCGAGGCCGTGCGTACCGAAACCGGCAATCGCCTAGTGCAAAAGGAAGCCCTAGGAGAAGATCGTCTCGGGGGTATCGGTCGCTATTTAGCCGAAGAAGTTGCTAGGGAAACTGGGGCCGAAACGAGAGTGACTTTCCTGGGCCATATTCAACGGGGGGGTATTCCTTCTCCGATGGATCGCTTACTGGGGGCGGCTTTTGGCGTAGCGGCCGTGGATCTGATCGCTCGGGGAGAATTCGATCGCATGGTGGCCTGGCAAAATCGGCAAGTGGTCAGTGTTCCCATTGAGGAGGCGATTAAAACCTATCGCGTCGTCGATCCCGAAGAAACTTTAGTCAAAACCGCCAGGGGTTTGGGTATTTGTCTAGGGGATTGAGATTAAATCTAGGGGAATCGGTGCGAGAATTAATTCTTAAGTATCGCCCTTTCCCCACCGATTAAAATTACCCCTCAAATAAAGATAAATTTTGATAATTATTTTTCGGCAATTTTGCCAGTAAACCTAAATGATTAATAGTTCGGTTAATGTAGCAGAAAGATTGTTAGAAATCAACAATCTTGATCGAGAATTATTTAATTATTTTCAAGACAAATTACTTGATTCTGAGCAATTATCTCGTACCCTAGTCAGTTTTCAAGGTAATAAGAACCAACCAGTTTATCGCTGGTATAAATATAAAGAGGGTTTTTCCGTTGATCTGATAGTTTATCTTCTAGAAAAATATGGTATCAAACAAGGAAAAATACTAGACCCTTTTGCGGGCAGCGGAACAACTTTATTTGCGGCGGCGGCCAGGGGTTTATCAGCAGATGGAATAGAACTATTGCCGATTGGACAAGAATTAATTATTACTAGACAAATTTTAGAAAATGGCTTAAATAGTGATGATATACATCGTCTAGAGTATTGGTCTAACCATAGCCTTTGGCAACAGGTAGATGACAAAGTTAAGTTATTAGAATTACCAATTACTCAAGGAGCATATCCCCAAGAAAATCAGGCTTGTATAGAAAGTTACTTAGGGTTGATTGCCCAAGAGAATGAGCGAGTGCAAGCGATCTTAAAATTTGCCTTACTTTCTATTCTCGAATCAATTAGCTATACTAGAAAAGATGGTCAATACCTCCGTTGGGATTATCGTTCTGGTAAACAACAGGGTAAAAATATATTTGACAAAGGAAAAATTTTAGACTTTAAAATTGCCCTACATAGCAAGTTACGAGAAATTCTCGCAGATTTAGAGCCTAGTCAGCAACAATTGGAACTTTTTTCTAGAGATTATCCTCGGGGAAAAATTCAACTATATCAAGGTTCTTGTCTTGAGATTTTGCCAGAGATTTCGTCAGAAAAATACGATTCTATTATTACTTCTCCTCCTTATTGTAATCGCTATGATTATACTCGTATCTACGCTTTGGAATTGGCTCTATTGGGAATAGATCAACTACAATTAAAACAATTACGTCAACAAATGCTTAGTTGCACTGTTGAAAATAAACCCAAAGAGTTACTAAAAATCAATGAACATTGGTCGCCAGCCATTGCCATAACTGATCGTCAAAAATTATTAGAAAGTATCCTAGGTTGTTTAGAGGAATTAAAATCAAGCAAGGCCTTAAATAACCATGGTATTCCTCGGATGATTAGGGGGTATTTTCTGGAAATGTCTTGTCTAATTTATGAATGCTTTCGGGTTATGAAATCCTCGGGTATTTTCTGTATGATTAATGATAACGTGCGCTATGCGGGAGCTAGTATTTCTGTAGATTTAATTTTGTCAAAAATTGCTGAAGAAATTGGATTTAAAGTAGAAAATATTTTAGTAGTTCCTCAGGGAAAAGGTAATAGTAGTCAGCAAATGGGATGTCATGGTAGAGAATCTTTAAGAAAATGTATTTATGTGTGGAGAAAGCCTTAATGGAAAAACCCTATCTCTTGCATTTAAACCAAAGTTGTGATTTGGAGACTACCTATGAAGCTATCCGTTCAGGATTTATTGCTCTAGCCTTAGAAAAAAATCAGAGAGCTACTCCTTTAATTGCAGAAGCAAGAACCTTAAAAATTATTGCACAAACCGTAAACAATCCTAGAGATTTACTAAACATCCCAGATATTCAAGCGGCTTTATTAACTGCATCGGGAATTTCTGATAAATCTAAAAATTATTTACATCCCCAAGACAAGGTAGAAGCAATTCAAGAATTAATTGTCAATTTTCTGGAACCTGCGGGGACTAATTTTGTCGAGGAGTTAGTCTATAGATTTCTATTGATTCGGGGTGACACTTTAGGAGGAATCATGAGAAACGCGGGTGGCTCCTTAGCTCAAAGTAAATTTACTCGTTCTCTATTAGCAACTTTAAGAGTAGCAGGAATTGCTTATGATTGGCTCAATTCTAGTAATAATCAATGGAGAGAAGCTGAAGAAATGACACCTAATCTAGAAATCTTGGTTAGAGGTGTTAGCTGGTTAAATAACAGCCAACCAAGAACAATAATTTATAATGTCAATGTTCCCATTGTTAATAACAGCAATATTCATTTGTGTCTTTTAAAATGTGATTCGACGCAATTAGCTAATCAAAAAAACAAAAAACAAACCTTACAATCTCCTGATTTATACATTGCTTTGGGAGAATTGAAAGGTGGGATTGATCCCGCGGGAGCAGATGAACATTGGAAAACTGCTCGTACTGCTTTGCAGAGAATTGATGATGCTTTTAGAAAAATATCTAAGCATCCTTATACTTTTTTTATCGGCGCTGCTATTGAAACAAAAATGGCCAGGGAAATTTATCAGCAATTAGAGACGAAAAAACTCACCAATGCCGCTAACTTAACCAATGATAATCAACTGGTTTCAATTATGCGTTGGCTATGCCATCTTTAACCTAGTTAATATCTAGAAAATTACCAGTCAAATAAAGTCCAGTTGGGTTGGTTAGCAACGCATAAACCACCCAATTCTGATTGGATGGCAAGAAGAATTAACCAGCCTAATCTTTGTGTCTTTGTGTCTTTGTGTCTTTGTGGTTATTTTCTGCGATCGCTTGTTAATTTTCCCTCAATCTTGGTCCCATTATTTGTGATAGTATATAGTTAGACTTCGACCATTTGGGAGAGGCAAACTATGATAGAGTATAATTTAGATGCCGCGCATAGCATTCTCTATATGCAACCTAAATCTGCACTTGCGGCGGAAGATTTCATCAAGATTGCGGAGGCAGTGGACCCCCACATTGAGGCCACTGGTGGCCTTGCTGGCGTAATCATCGAAGTTCCCACGTTCACTGGTTGGGAGAGTTTTGGTGCCTTGGTCGCTCATTTCCGGCTGATACGCGACCATCACAAGTACGTCAGTAAAGTTGCAGTGGTGACTGATTCCACTCTGGTTAAACTGATTGAAAGTCTGGCTTCCCACTTTGTCGCGGCTGAAGTCAGGCAGTTTCCTTGGGGGGAAACCGAGGTAGCGACTCAATGGATCTTGGGCGGCTCCTGATTCCCTTACAGTACAATGGACATTTCCAGAAATTAACCTCAATCTAGCCCGAATTTTGGAGATGTCTAATACACGGTTGGATCGATAGAGAAAGAATCCGAGTCATGAAATAGAAGGTAAAATACTGGTCTTATACCAAATCCGTTTTTAATAGTATGATTAACTCCCAAGTTATCAGGATTTAGGCATAATCGGTGGAGTTTTTGGGTTTCGTTGCGAGGGACTAACCGACAAAACTCACCCCATCACCAGCCAATTGACTTTTTGCCGCAAACCCTAATCAAAAAATCTCCCCGTAATAAGGGAGATTTTAGCTAATATCTAGAGTTATTACCCGAAAAATTACACTAATTTCAGATCGGGATAATTAGCGAGAATGTCATCTTGACTGAGAACATCACCCTCGCTTTGGGGGGTCCAAATCACTTCTACTGCTAAAAGTCGATCGCCTCCCATACTACCAATTTGTTGCAGGGCCTGTTTCAAGTCTTGGGAATCATTAATTTTGGGTAGAGAAAATTTACCAACAATGCCGGCTAAAATAGTCACCAAAATATAGCCTTCCGGTGCGGTTTTAGCTAATTCTCCGGCCGATTCGGGTAAAATATTTTCTGTAGAACCTTGACGCAGTTGATTATTGTAATTAGTTAAGGTTTCCGCCGTTAGTTTACCGCGTTCGTTGAGGGACCACTGATTAAACTTCGCTTCTGCACTGCTGAGGCTGGTTTGTTGGCAATCGACGTTACCATAAACCCAGTATTCCGGATGACGTAACAGGGCGAGGGCCGATTCTTGTAAGACTTCGACTCGTCCCTCGGAGGTGCTAGTATCGACAGTTAGGGCGATTTGATTTAATTCTTGTTGCAGATAACGGGCATTAGCCAACAAACCCACCTGTACTTTAGCCACGGAGACGGTTTCATAACCGGATTCTATCGTCATACCATTCTC
>NZ_JASJFG010000382.1:0-2960 GCF_030065375.1 Microcystis sp. M49636_WE2
CTCAGCGATCGCAGTAGAGATAAATTGATCGATCGAAATTCCATCACGAGCCGCTAGATCATCTAAACTTTTCTGTAATGAGTCGGGAATTTGAACTTGGATGGTACTCATGGTAACTTACCTATTAATCGTAGGAAACCTGAAGGCTCAAGCAGACATAAACCAAATTGCTCAACACCAGCAAAGTCACGGGTGTTATATGTGATTATACTCTGACATCCTGCTTTAACTGCAAGCTCCAATACCATATCGTCTTTGGGATCACGCAGAAATGGTCGCCACAGGAAGAAAATTTTATGAGGTATCCCCACCGAGCAATAGAAATCAATTAAGTCATCTACTTCTTCTCGACTTAAATAGAGATTGGGCAACTCCCGCAATAGGACATCTGTATATTCCAAGACGAGAGGAACAGATAAGTGCATATCAAATTTTCCTGTACCTATAAGGCTAAGAAGTTGAAACGCACTTCCACGCCTAGATCTTAATCCAGCAATAATGACATTGGTATCAATAACAATCTGAGGTAACGACATTCGCAACTGGGCAACGATGATTATTGGTACAGTTACATCTTAACTTTATCATCACAGAACAAAAATAGCGTGGGTTTCATTTTTGAATTGGCGCTCTTACAAAAACCTAGCCACCTTTACTCGATCAATAAATTACGATCAAACCAATTAGATTAACCATCTACTTAACTGTTGGTTTGCGGAATTTGGAGGGAGAAGGAAAATATTCTACCCGTTCATTTTTCAGTGCTTGTGCCATAAAATCGCGCCAAATGGGAGCGGCAAAACCACCACCGGTGATACCTTTACCTAAAGTGCGGTTTTGGTCATCTCCAATCCACACCGCCGTGGCTAATTGGGGAACATAACCGACAAACCAGACATTTTTCTCGTTATCGGTAGTACCGGTTTTTCCCGCTGCCGGACGACCGATTTGGGCCGAGGTTGCTGTTCCTCCTTGAATAACTCCCTGTAGGACAGAATTGAGAGAAGCGGTGGCCCAGGGGTCTAAAACTAGCTTCGGTTTGGGTGTATTATCGAGCATGACGTTACCACGGCTATCAGTGACACGCATGATAAAGGTAGGCTCGGAATGCCAGCCATTACTGGCAAAAGTAGCGTAGGCCCCCGCCATTTCCAGAGGAGTCACGTCCACGGATCCCAAAGGTAAAGAGGTCACGGCAATTAAAGGACTCTCGAAACCCAACAGACGACAGACTTCAATGACTTTATTTATCCCGACGCGACGACCGAGAACAACTGCGGGAATATTCAGAGACTGCATCAGAGCGCTACGCAGGGAAACTGGACCAGAAAAGCCGCCACCGTAGTTTTTTGGGCTATAGAAGCCGCCGGCCTCGCGAAAACGGACAGGAGCATCATTAATCACCGTTTCGGGGGTAAAACGACCACTAGCGAAGGCAGTATAATAGACGAAGGGTTTAAAAGCTGACCCCGGTTGACGACGGGATTGGATGGCCCGGTTTAATTGACTTTTATTGTAATCAACGCCACCGACGAGCGCCTTGACAAAATGGGTGCGGGGATCCACCGCGACTAGAGAAATTTGTAGGTCTTTGGTACGAATACCGCGACCACGCAAGCTATTATAGGCCCGTTGGATGGTAGACTCGGCCATGTTTTGAAAGTCGAGATCGATTGTGGTTTGAATCCGCATTCCCCCTTTAGTTAGGGTTTCCTTGCCAAATTTTTGCCGCAATTCTGCCACCACTGCATCGGTAACGTAGGGTAATTTACTTTCTTGCCAAGCGGTGGGTTTACCCAGTTTCAGTGGTTCCCTTAAAGCGGCCTCTTCCTGTGCGGGGGTAATCCAACCTAAGGTACGCATCCGACTGAGAACCAGTGCCTGTCTTTCCTTGGCGGTTTGATAATTATTAAAAGGACTATAAACTTCCGGCGCTTGGATTAATCCGGCCATCATCGCCGATTCTGCTAAATTTAACTCGGAGGCGGGTTTATTAAAATAACTTTTAGCGGCGGTTTGCACTCCGTAATTATTATGACCCCAATAGATATTATTAAGGTACATTTCCAGAATGTCATTTTTGCTAAAAACCTGTTCCACTCGTACTGCCAGGACCGCCTCGGCTAATTTACGGCTAACGGTGCGCTGATGGGAAAGAAAGATATTTTTGACTAACTGCATGGTGATGGTAGATGCACCTTCCACCACACCGCCACTTTTCCAGTTAGCGACTACTGCCCGACCGATACTATTAGGATTAATACCACGATGGTGATAAAAATGGCTGTCTTCGATCGCCATCACTGCGCGTTTTAGATTGGGAGAAATTTGATCGAGTTCCACCACTTCCCGATTCGCTTCTCCGTGTAAGCTGGTCAGGGGTCTGCCTTTAACATCGTAGATATAACTGGTTTCCGTGGGAACGTAACCGCGTAAAATCCTCACATCGGGTAGATTGCGGTAACTAATCGCCAATCCTACCACAGCCCCCGTCACCACGGCCGTGGATACCATCAACAGGCCGAGAACAGTTCCCCCTGCGACTCTGGAGACTCCTTGGAAAAAGCTATCCGAGTCACTACTAGGTTTCTGCTCTTTGTCTTGATTGCCGAGGGTACTGGTGGACACGATGGTTACAATTTCCTTTTTCCAAGAGGGGACTGATTGATCGAACTGGCTTGAAAGTCTATTCTAAAGGTTTTGTTAAAAAATCGAATACTAGCTTACAGCAATTATGGCCGATCTGGCTCTAATTCGATCGGTCATGACAGCAGGATTAGGGACAAAATAGGGTATCACGGGTATTTCTGCCAGTTATGGGGTTAGTTCCCGTCGCTCTCTCACAAAGATATTTTTCCACATCGGAGCGAATAATTGCATCGGTAAAATCGGCCCCGTCGATAATTGCACCTTTGATTAAAATGTTAGTGGCAAAAGCTCCTTCGAGAACGGCATTGGTA
>NZ_JASJFG010000030.1:0-8920 GCF_030065375.1 Microcystis sp. M49636_WE2
AGATTAAAATTCCAACGATTGAATCTTTCTACGGCCAGTAAATAACCATCCGGTTGCGGTTTACTGGTGCTAATCTCATCACCGGTGACAATGACACTAAAGTAATCCCCAAGGCCCGTCTGTTGCAAGATTGATTCTACTTCCGAGCGTATTGCTCCCGTCACCAAACCGATTTGTAGATCCCTGGCCTTAACCCGTTTTAAAAAAGAGTATATCTCTTCATAAATAGGAAGTTTCTCTAATTTTCCTAATCTTTCTCGGTATAAACTGGTTTTTTTGTTAATTAACTTAGTCAGATACTCCTCGGTCACTTGACGACCGCGACGGGTGAGAACATTACGCAAACAGACGCGATCGCTTCTTCCCAGACATAACTCCGCAAATTCCGACCCTAGGGGCAGTAAATTTTCCCCGAGCAAGATTTCATTGATTAACTCTTGATGGATTGGTTCATCATTGATGATCACCCCATTAAAATCGAACAGAACAGCCTTTAACATCAATCTTAGACAGAAAAGCTAATAAATACTCACTGTTCTTGATTATACTAAAGTTTTTCGTCGGGGCCGGGCGGGTCTTGTCCCTGACCCCATCTCAACAAACAATTTTAATCGGAAAATTGCCAAGGCCTTGACAAATTCCCAGATTTGTTCTATTATTTTGTTATAGTGGGAATCCGTGCTGCCCTGTAACCCCCCTATTTGGGGCTAAAATATTAGCCAAAAATATAACAAAAGAATTTAGGGACCTGCGTGGGAATAATATCCCAACCGATCGGAGGGCGCAAGCTTTGCGCCCCTACAGTAACGGATTTTGTCCACAATGTAGGGGCGAACTGCGTTCGCCCAAAAGGTACATTAATGTAGGGGCGAACTGCGTTCGCCCAAAAGGTACATTATTAAAGCGCAAGTCCCTTAGGCCATTGTTTCCGATACCCAACGACGGAATAATTCCACAGCAATCCGATAACGGGAGTCTTGGCATTCGATGACATGATGATTTTCAAGGGTTTTTAGGGCCCGGTCGAGAGTTGTGGCAGTTAGTCCGGTGCTGGACAGTAAATCTGCCCGGGTTAATCCTTGCAGATGGGGAGAAAGAACTATTAAAATCTCCTGTTGTCCGGCCGCATCTTGTTTAGCCTGTTTCCAGACACCCGTAAAATAATAATTCCCCCTTTGGAAAAACTCAGCATCGATGGCTTTTTCCACATCTTCCACCTGAAAACGAATATCTTGGGGACGTTGCAACTCAAAGACCTGTTTATTATAAAAACGTACCAGATGAAAGCCGATCAGTTGTACTAAATAGGGTTGACCGTGGGTAAGTTGATAAATTTTGTCCAAAGCGGATGGGGTATAGTCTAGGGGAAAATCCTCGTCTTCCCCAACGGGATTAGCGAGGATAACGCGAGTGGATTCAGGAGAGAGGAAACTAACTGGAATCGGGTAAACACTGCCAAAAAAAGGATGAAAATAATCGGCAGTCATCTCCTCTAGGGTATGTAATCCGGCAAAAACAAAAGCTAGACGCGGATTACTCTGGACAAGGGAACGCAGATAGCCGAGGAAATTCTGGGGGAGGGTATTCGCTTCGATTAAATCCTCAATTATCTCGAACTCATCGAGGGCAATAATTAAACCAGTTTTAGCTTTTTCCGGCAGAATCTGGCGCATCAGACGGTCTAAATAACGATTAAAATACATTTCTGGATGTTGGGAGATTTTTTCCTCTTCTGGGGCATCAATTGCCAAAGTTTGGGCGATTTCCTCAGCCATAGTCAGGAGAACTTCGGCTAGGCTGGTTACTGTGGCCAAGCGCTGTAAATTAATGTAGATAACCGAGACATTTGGTGGAAGATATGCCTCCAGATTGCGTAGAATCGAAGTTTTACCCATGCGACGATGACCATAGAGAACCACGGAGGATAGGTTATCTCCCGACCACATTGACTGAAGTTCCCGCAGGATATCCTCACGACCAACAAAGCGTTTACCGATCACCGGATCACCGATAATGTAGGGATTAGGAATCGGTTGGGTAATAGTTACCGTTCCCACCGTTCCCGCGATGGATGCGCTAATTTTTGCCCATTTTTCGGCGATAGAAAGGATTAATTCTTTTTCTGCTTGGGGTAAAGTAGCCGCCTGTTGGTCGTTTATATCCCTTAATTCCCCGATAATCCGATTAAGAGCGAGGGATCTGGTCTGTTGGGAATAACTTCTCTGGACTAAAGCCATTTCTGTGATAACTAGATTTAAACTGCTGATAGCTTGCCAAGTTTGCGGACGTAATGAAGGTTCTGCGGCAATGGGGGCAACCTCCAGGGAAGCGATACTATGGAGAGTTGCTGCCTGACTAAATCGGTGTAAAGTTTGGGCGAGGCTATACATTTCTTCCCCGTAGGCGAGGGAACGTACCACAGCAAAGGCTTTTTCGGCTTTTTCGGTGTCCCGTTGGTGAAGATACCAAAAACCAGCGGCGGCGGCACGAGCAGGGGTATCTAGACGGATTTTGCTGGGAGGAAAAGAAAACAGTTTCGCGGACGCATATTTTAACAATTGCCAATCGGAGGTATTTTCTGCCAGACGGGACACCCGATAGATAATTTCTGCCTCTGGGAATTGCGATAAAACGCGATTAACGGCGACAAGGACAGGAATAAACTGGTGGCTGTACCGAAGGTATTGATTGAGGTTATTAATAGCTGTTTCCCAGTCTTGCTGTAACCATTGTTGTAGAGTTGAGGTTAACCCCGGCAGCGGTAGAAGGGTAATACGGGGAAAAAGTCGCCCTTGGGGACCGGCCAAAAGCCCGATTAGCCAATTATCAGGACGGAAAAAGGCGAATATAAACCCCACGCCGAACACCCCGCCCCACACCACGCCGGACCTCACGCCGAACACCACGCCGTACAGCACGCCCAACCACACGCTGAACACCACGCAGAACACCACGCCGGACACCACGCCGGACACCACGCCGGACACCACGCCGAACACCACGCCCAACACCACGCCGGACACCACGCCGGACACCACGCCGGACACCACGCCGGACACCATGCCGGACACCACGCCCAACCCCACGCTCGACGCCACGCTCAACACCACGCCCCACCCCACGCCCAACACCACGCTCAACACCACGCTTAACACCCCGCCGTGCACCACGCCGAACACCACGCCGGACCCCACGAACACCCAATTAACAGAAAGTCCTAAATTTGCCGCTATGCTAAAGATAATCAGAGGGGTAATTACAGTTAAGAGAAGACCCTGAATCCCTAGACGCAATTGTACGGGATGGTCGCGGAGAAATTGCATTCTATCGCGCCATGTTTTCTGTTCTGTTAATTTATCGCCGCCGCCTCTCGTTTCCACATACCAGCGCACTGCTTGGGGAAAATAAAACACCCAGTACAACAGCAAAAGATAATCAAAGGGATTCCATAAAGATAAATCGCGTTTGAGTTTAGGAGCGAGATTAATTCTGGGGACGGTGCTTTCCTTCATAATTTTTATCTCTAGCTATTTACCCGGTGATGGTTTATTAAGTAGTTAGGTGTTACTCAAGGTAGGATCAAACCCCCCTTATCAAGGTAGGATCAAACCAAAAATTAAATCAACTTATTGTTTAGTTATAACCTAAGTTCGGGATGCTGAGTTATTGACTTTGGTTTGATAAAGTTTAAAACAATTTTGCATCACCTCTCGCGGCTTTCCTTGACTTTGCCTAACAAGAGAACTTATTTCCTCCTCAGTAAAAGTCACTCCAGTTTGACTTAGACGATGACTAATAAACTCTTTAATTTTAGCTTCATCCCATAATTTAATCGGAAATTGTTGACAAATTCCCTCGAAAGGTGAATCACCTCCTTTGTTATCAGGAAATAAAACATCAAGGGAACGATTAGCCGCTACTACTAATCTTAAAGGTGGATCGGGACGATTGGCCAACTCTCTTAATTGACTTCTAAGCTGATAGCTGAAATATTTTTGAGTCATATTATCTACCACATCCAATAATAACAGGATTTTATGTTTTTCTAATTCCCTAGTTAATCTAGTTCCTTTGAGCGGTTTATCGTAATTCGCAGCTATACCAATCTGATGACATAATTCATAATAAAAATCCTTATCTCCTGCTAATCCTTCTAAGTTTAGATACAAGGGTTGTCGATGACTAAGTAAATACTCCCTTGCTTGATGGTAAATTCCCCAAAGCAGGGTGGTTTTTCCCGTTCCCCTTTCCCCGATAATAGCAGCACTACTGCCGGAATTTAAAACCTCAAAAATATCTTTAATTTCTTGTTCTCGGCCAAAAATCTGCTGAATTTCTTTAATACCTCCGGAAGTGGGTTTAAAAGGATTATGGGCATTTTTTTGGGGTTGTAATTGCGGAAAATATTTAAAAATAGTCTGAACTGGAATCGCTCTTCCTCCTAAATCACTGTACTCATCTCTGGTTTTATTCACCACTCCGCACACTTTCCCCGTGCGTAAATTTAACAGAGGTGAACCACTAAAACCGGGTTGTACTTGCCCTAATTTAAACTTGATTAAGGGGTTTTCATCCCCCGTTAAACCTATATACTCAAAGTCACTAGGATCACCGTTCGGATAATCGTTGGTATAGCCAAAAGTGTATAATTTATCTGTTAATTGTAAATCGTGATCAAAATCGACATATTTGTGATCTAAAGACGAGTTTAATTGTAAAAGAGCCAGATCGATCCCGTCTAGATTCGGTAAGTGGATAATTTTAGCCCCAGAAATTTGACCTTGCCAAATTATCTCGATAGTCTCGCGATTATCCCGCGCATCTTTTACCACATGAAGACAGGTCAAAATTAACCCTTGTCCCACAAAAAAGCCTGTTCCTGATGCATCGATTAACTTTAACCTGACAGTGTACGGGGGTAGAGATTCCGGGGTAAGCATTTAATCAATTTATCCTCCCCATTCTAGGGTAATTTTTAAATTTCCCTTTCCTTCACCTTCCACAATTAAAGCGGTTAGTTTACCGGATTTTACCCTGACTTCTACCCCAAATTCTACGGTGGCCTTTTTGGGCTGCACTTTACTTATCGTAGCAGCGATCGATTCAGTAACTGCCTCAATTGTATCAGCCACACTTTGAAAGTCAAATATTTGATCGGATACTTCCCGTTCACCACCGAAACTTCTCGCTTCCACTAACATGGTGACATTTTCTTTAACTTTAACTGAAATAATCTCAGATCTAGATTCTGGCATAAGGCTCCTCGAATGACCCGTTTATGGTTTTCTCGATTGCTTCTCGGACAAACTTATAGCGGAAGCAAAAAGGCTTATATATATTTCGGCACGGATTCCCATTATACTAAAAAGTATAGGTCAAATCGAGGGATTTTGTCAAGTCTTTTTTGCCATTAATCTATATAATTAGCTCGTTTTAATTAAATTAAAGATAGATTTTAGGTTCGATCCCCCCTGCCCCCCTTGATAAGGGGGGTGCCGATAGGCGGGGGGATCTCCCTTGATAAGGGGGGTGCCGATAGGCGGGGGGATCTCCCTTGATAAGGGGGGTGCCGATAGGCGGGGGGATCTGCCTTGATAAGGGGGGAACTGATCTTTTTTAACACCTACCTATATAATTGTCGGGCTGCTCACCAGTCATTGTCCTGAAAAAAATTATGCCCCGGTTTGTTAAACAAGCATATATGCAGCGGTCAACCGAGACAGCACAGGAGCCTCTCTTATTCTTTGTGTGATCAGTTTAACTTATATAGAACCGATCAATCTTTGTGTCCTTTGTGTCTTTGTGGTTCGTTCCAGTCGCTCGCTGGCGGGAATATATCTTATAAAATACATTTTACCCACCAAACCCAAGAGAGCCGACAGGAGACAAAAACGAGTTATTGGACAGAAAGAGGCGATGGGATGTTATTATTTAAAGCCGATTCCCCGGAAGCAGCCGAATTGATCATCGGGCAGCATCCCCTGGCGAATAGTAGTGGAATAGGCTATTAAAGGAGTGAACCCTGTGCAAATATTCACAACAATCCCCGGTTTACGCACTTTTTTGGCTGATTATCGCCATGATCACAGTATTGCCCTCGTGCCAACCATGGGCGCTCTCCATAAAGGTCATGCTAGTCTAATTCGACGCGCAGTGACGGAAGCGGAGGTAACTGTGGTCAGTATTTTTGTTAATCCTCTACAATTTGGCCCCACAGAGGATTTTTCTCGCTATCCCCGCAGCCTTGACAGCGATCGCCAATTGTGTGAATCTTTGGGAGTTGCTGCTATTTTTGCTCCCAGTGCGGAAACTTTAGGAATTGGTAATTCTGAGGAGATAACCGCAGTTGTTCCCCCGATTTCTCTGACTAGCGGGTTATGTAGTGCTTTTCGTCCGGGGCATTTTCAGGGAGTAGCCACAATTGTCACGCGGTTGTTTAATATAATTGCACCGACGATCGCCTATTTTGGCGAAAAGGATGCCCAACAGTTAGCGATTATCCGACAATTAGTCAGGGATTTAAATTTAGCGATCGAGATTCGCGCTTGTGCTACAGTGCGAGAAACATCGGGATTAGCAGTTAGTTCTCGCAATCAGTATCTATCGGCCACAGAAAGGGAAAAAGCGACAATTATCGCCCAAAGTTTGCAATTAGCCCTCGAAAGTTTTCGTTTAGGGGAAAGACAAAGGGAAAAACTACTGGCTATTGTGCAAAAAAATCTCGACAGAGTAGCAGAATTTCGCTGTCAGTATCTGGATTTAGTCCATCCCCAGAGTTTACAACCGATCGAGCAGATCGAGACAGGGGGACTGTTAGCGATCGCTGGATTGATCGGTCAAACCCGTTTAATTGATAATATTATCTTGCGTCAACGTCGGGCAGTTATCGCTATTGATGGACCTGCTGGAGCAGGAAAATCGACGGTAACGCGCTTAGTAGCCGAAAAATTGGGGTTAACCTATCTCGATACCGGTGCGATGTATCGCGCGGTGACATGGTTAGTGGTGAATTCCGGTCTGGATTTGTCCGCAGAAGCGGCCATCGCCGAGTTATTATCTTTAGCGAAGATAGAAATAATCCCGGCCGATAGTCCCGAAAATGTGACTATAGTGAAGATTAACGGGCAGGATGTGACTTTAGAGATTCGCTCTCCCGCAATTACCTCGCAAGTGTCCAGAATTGCCGCTCAAAAAGCGGTGCGACAGCAGTTAGTCACCCTGCAAAGACAGATGGGAATATCGGGGGGAATAGTTGTGGAAGGTCGGGATATTGGTACTAATGTTTTCCCAGAAGCGGAATTAAAGATTTTCTTGACAGCGACACCCGAAGAAAGAGCCAGAAGGAGATTAAAAGACTTAGAAGCGCAGGGAAATGGAGGTATTAGTCTCGCAGAATTAACCCAAGAGATTGAAAAAAGGGATTATTTGGATAGTAATCGCTCCCTAGCACCCCTGCGAAAAGCCACAGATGCGATCGAAGTTAATACCGATCATCTCACTATTACAGAAGTCACGGAAAAAATCATTGCTCTTTATCATCAAGGAGAAGAAAATCAATGGAGAAGCCTCTAGTTTTTTTAGATACTGATGTTTTGATTTCTTATCTACGAGGAGATCTTGCCAGTGTGCATTTATTTGATCGAGAAATACTCGATCGCGTTTGTCTTGCTATTAATGCGATCGTTTTACAAGAGTTATTATTTTTGGCAGAAGTTCGTAATCATCCTGAAATAGTCGATCGGATTCAAGAAAAGGTGACTATCTTGGATTTTGATTTAGTAAAACTTGATCAATATTGGCAAAATGCTAGAGATATTCGCAATATTTTGGTACACTCGAATGATGTTTTAATTTTAAGTAGTGCCGCTAATTGTGATTATTTAGTTACCTATGATCAAAAACTTAAAAAAGCCTCTAGTTATCTATATAACTCTAAACCGATGGTAGTAACACCTGAAGAATTATTAGAGGTTATCGATCAAAAAAATATAGTCCCTTCTAGCCTCTCTTGCCAAGGATATAAATCCTCAAATTTCCCCTTAAACAAGGTGATTTAGGGAGATATTTATGAAGTTAAATTATCTGAATTTATCATCTATCTGTTTAACGGTAACTTCCTTGATAATTCTTGGCAGTCCAGCTATATCTTTAGCCGATCACAGATCACCAATAACTTTAGCTGCTAGGGATTTATCAACCCAGCAACAGGGAAAAAAAATTATTCTTAATGGTCGTTCTTTGCCCGTTTCTTGGCGACAGTGGACAACAGCAAATAGTACCAGAATCGCCATGGGTGACACGGGAGCAAGACAATTATTTGGCATGGATTTTCTTAGCACAAATGATCCAAAAAAGCAACCGATAAGCTGGTTTAATTTACAAACTTTATCAGCTAATTTGCTCGATTCCGATCGCTGGCTGGATGTTACGGATATTTTACTAAAAATGGGGGCAACAACCACTATTAATGGTGATAGTTTAACTATTAACTTTCCTGCTCCCCAGATTCAAGATATTCAGCTAGAAAATTATGGAGCAGTACAAAGGATTATTATTCAACTTGATCGCCCGACCTTTTGGCAAGTTAGTCAGGCAAAAAATCAAGCAGTGATTACCCTAGAAGGAAATGCCCAGCAATCGCTCGTCTCTAGGTTTCAACCCCAAAATATCAGCAACAGTAATCAAAATAACGATGAAGATGATCTAGGTAACTCTAATAATAACTTAGCCACTCAGATCACTTCCTTAGAAAATAATGGGGTGATCAGTCGTTTAAAAATTAACCTTCCCACTGCCTACGGATTACAGATCAGCAGTGTGGATAATCCTCCCCGAATTATCATTGATTCTCGTCCCGATGCTATGGATGAAAAGCGCATTGTTTGGCAACCAGGGTTAATCTGGAATCAAAAATATATCC
>NZ_JASJFG010000020.1:0-4418 GCF_030065375.1 Microcystis sp. M49636_WE2
AGGAATTTGGCAGGGGGAATACCAAAATCAATCCTTTCCCTGGCTTCGCTGGTGGGATGGGGAAGGTAACTTGTTGTTAACTTCCCAGGAATCTACTCAACAGGAACGACAACGAGCCGAACAGGAACGACAACGAGCCGATCGCCTAGCGGAACAGTTAAGGGCCTTGGGGATAGAACCTGAAGATTAATGGAAAGTGTTTAACACCAAATTCGACCCCGACGAAACGGCGGATCATTGGGATTCGCCTTGCGATCTTTGAACATGGTTTTCCAGCGTCCGTAATCTTCTAAACCAGTGGCGGGAACGTATTTAGCTTTAGGTTGAGTTGTTTCTGGTTGCTCAATCTTGGGTTTTTCCGTGGTTGGTTGGTCAACATTCGCAGCAGCGGGTGTTGATTCTGGCGCACCTTTAGGTTTACTAGCCATTGTTTGATTTCCTCCAGTGTTTTTTACTAGGTTTTAGAAGTCGATACTAATAACGAAAACCGCCAAAAGAGGACATTTTCAGATAGCCATAGTGAGGGTATTGAAACTGAGCCGGATCATTGTAGTTAGCTCCATGAACTAACTTAACTAAGATAGATACCAAGTCTTCGCCATCTCCATGAACAATATCGACGCATTCATGGGGATGAATAAAATGGGGTCGTTTGACGGGAGCAGATTGTTTGGGAAGTCTCACGGTTGTTTTGGGGTAAATAATGGGGGTAGGGGCGAAGCATTCGGGCATAACCTATCGCTGAAACCTTAGATTTCCTATCCGAATGCTTCGCCTGTACTTGAAGTCAGAAGTCAGCGCAGGGGAGAGGACTAATTAGGAGAAGACCAGGAACGAACTTCGCCCAAGGTGACGGGAATTAAGTCACTCACATCTATTGTAAACCGGAAGATTTTACGAGCGCGGCGGCTATTTTCCGGGTCGAAGAATTTTAACTGTACATCCCAACAATCGCTATCCAGCCGACAGAAAGGACTCTTAGAAACGTTAATACTATCGAGTTCCATCCCCGCACCCACAGCCTCAGAAAAAGTTTGCGCTGCTTGGAAAGCGTTAGTCGCAGCAAAATTGAGGGCGCGGTCTTGGGAAGTTTGCCCTAAATTGCGTAAATCGTAGTAGATGCGGTTGAGGAAACTACTCAAAGTGCGGCGCATTTGGCTTTCTTGGGCTTCTGTTTGTTCTGCACCAACGGCTTCGATTGCCGCACTGACTAAAGTATTGATGTGCCAACCATAAATTCCCCGGGGGCTATCCGGTTCAATGACGGGAACAACTTGTCCTGAGAACAGGCGTACTGTCCGCCCAGTAATCCGTCCCGGAATACTGACACGCTCGATATATTCGGGGCTGTCTTCTGCTTGTACTTGTCCCGAAAGAAGTTCCTGTAAAGCGGCATAAACTTCGCGGGAAAAAGAGCCAAGGGGTTCAATGGCGTAAATTGGCGTAAGTTCCAGGTTCAGGGTCCAAATTAAGGATTTAGCTTCCGAGAGGTTGTCAGCCAGGTAATCCACCATCTGACGGGCATCGTAGGGATTAGAGGGAACTTCAATACCACCAATTACCGCTGTCGGCATCAGTTGTTTAAATGTGTCCCGACGGGCTTCGGAGCCGAAGTCATAGCCCAAGGTGCCAATGGCATAGACGATGCCACCAGCAGGTTCAGCAGCTTGGCTAGGGGTGACGGGTTTATTGGTAGTTTCGGGCATGGATACTCCTTGAGAGGTGATGACAGGATTGGGAATTTGGGCGACGGGAATTACCGGTGCGCTGGTTGCGGCACTCAGTTCGAGTTTTTGGCGTTCAGCCTCAGGGGTTTCGGGCGTACCACCGCAGCCACAGCCTGATGCTTCTACTGTTGCTTGGGTTTCCACAGATTCGGACATGGTTTCTCCTGTTAGTTGTTTAATTGCCCCAGAAATGTTCAACAATCCGGCTAAACATTTCGGTTCATTTTCACTGTCTGCATATTGGCAGGGGAGGGCGCTTTTTAGTATTGCCTCCCGGACTGCGTGAGGATTGGGGGTTTCTCCCCGCTGCACCTGCAAGCTGAGTAATAAGGCGGCTACTCCGGCCACAATGGGCGCGGCGAAGCTGGTCCCACTCAGTTGCACAGTCCCGCCCCCTGGTTTTGCCCCTAAGATGTTTTCTCCAGGAGCAAGGATGCCTTGGCTTTGGTAGGTTTCCCCCCAATTACTAAAGTCGAGGGGATGCCCTCTAGCATCAACAGCACCCACCGCTAGGACGGCGGGAAGGGCCGCTGGAACTTGGAGGCATTCACAGCCATCATTGCCGGCAGCGGCAACGAGAAGAATATTTCTCTCGTTACACATCTCGACGGCACGAATTAGCCAGTCTTCGGCTTCTCCCATATCAGTGAGGGCCCCGCCGCTAATATTAATCACTTTTGCCCCATTTTCGGCGGCTTGTTCAATCGCCCTCGCTAAATCGAGTTGGGAAAGTTTACGGTTATCCTCGGCGAAGACGGGGACGAGTAGGCCTCGACACTGGGGGGCAATACCTTGGATGTCGCTGTTGGGTTGTGCAAAGATGAGGCTGGCAATATGGGTTCCGTGGGTGGACATTTGCCCCGCGGTGGCTTGATGCTGGACGAGGGTGGGTAAACGGGTTAGGTCTGCCCCGTTGAAGCAGGGATGGTCGGTATCAACTACACCGTCGAGAATGGCGACGGTTATTTCTGCTGCGCCTTTGGTTTGTTTTTGTAGTTCTTTTAATCCCGGAATAGTTAAGACGTTCATCTTTTTTTAATTCTTGGGTTAACCGATAAAATTAATAATTAAATACATCACAAACCTTTAAGTTTAATTCTTTGAATCTGGGAGATTTTACTAGGTCATCATTGCTAAAATTACCAACCTGTGTGTAAGCATTTTCTCTTAATTCTAAGACTAAAATAGTTTGAGTTTGAGGATCAACTATCCAGTATTCAGGAATCCCACAAGCTTGATATTGGCTTCTTTTGGCGATGTAATCTCTCTCTCTTTGGATTTCCCCCGGACTAACCACTTCAATGACTAATAAGGGGGGTGCCATGGAAAGAAGAATCGTATTTCTCTGGGAGAGTAATTGAATATGTTCTTCTCGAATAATGGTTAGGTCAGGATAACGGTTTTTCGGTTCGCCTCTCACTTCTAATTCTAAACCATGTCCTCTGACTCTATCTGTTCCTAGCATCAAAGCAAAGACTAGAAAAAGACGATTAGCAATTTGAAAGTTAAGTCCTGATTCTGGTGGCATTTCTACCAATTCTCCGTTAAATAATTCATAAGATTCCTCTGAATTATCCTCATATTGTAGATATTCGGCAAAGGTTTGAAAGCGGGGTTTTGTGATTAACATAATTTCTTCATCTCTTTTTGTTGTTTAATTAATTTTTATGGCAACCAATCGCGATCCAGTAATTGTTCTAGTGAGTAAGGACATTGAGAGGGAAAAATCACAGTATTCGCTGTTTTGATTTTGACGAAACCTAACGCATCTTCATAAATATAGTTTAATTCTTCTTCTAAATAATTACGGAGATTAGCCGTCATTTTTCGCCTTAATTGAGTCCGAAAATTATAGATTTCTTCCTGCCAATTAATTGTATTATATTCTGTTTCTTTTGTCCAGTATTGCAGTAATAATAAATGGCGGATAACCTGTTCTAAAAGACTGGCTACTGCATTTTTCTTTTCTTTGCCCAAATCCTCTAATTCCTCGATTAAATGTTCTAAGTCTAGCTGTTGAAATTGATGATTTCTAAGCAAGCTAATGGTTTCTCCTAGCCATTGAGAGTCATCAAGCTCGTAGAGTTGTTTTAATTGATGAACACCTAGCATAATTGATTATCTCCGTCTTGATTTTGTTGAATTTAGATTACCCTAACTAGATTGATGTTTGAGCGTAGCTATTCCTAATTGCAAAACCTCTAAAACCTTGGCTAAGTCACCAGCTAATAAAGCATCCCTATCTAACCATAATCCAGGGAAGATCTGGGAACAAATTATCCCTTCTGAGTTCGGTTCAAGTTTAATATATTCTTCATTTGTTAATCTAAACCAATCAAATTCTCCATCTTCAACTCGCCAGACTAGATATTCTTGCACTTGGTTACGGCGATAAACATTAAGTTTTTGATGTAAGTCAAGGGAGACGGTACTCGCTGCAATTTCGACGATTAACTCTGGCGCACCTTCGACATAACCATCCTCACTAATCGTTGATTGTCCACCATTTTTAATTCTTAATAGTGCATCGGGTTGAGGTTCATTGTCAGTATCAAGACGTACCGTACAATTATCGCCTAATTGCAGATTGGGAGTAAAGGCTTTATAGACACTTAGCCAACCTATAATATCAGCATGGGGTTCACCATGGTTCTTAATTCTGAGAGGAGAAGCCATAATATAAACAATTCC
>NZ_JASJFG010000063.1:0-1541 GCF_030065375.1 Microcystis sp. M49636_WE2
GAGTGGCGGTGCAGTCTTAGACTCCCAGGGGAGAGTAATAGGGATTCATGGAAGTTCGGAAACAGCAGGGGTAACGGAAATTCAGTTAGGGTTTAGTTTAGGGATTCCCATTAGCACTTTTATCGGATTGCAAGAAAGATTGAAGGTAAAACCGCAATTATTAACCACTGCTCAACCCCAAGTTAGTCCGCAACAACAACAAGAAATTATTCAAGCGATTACTGGTGTTATTGTTCCTAATACCAATGCGACGGCGGATATTTGGATAGAAAGGGGGGGACAATTATGGCGGTTACGGAGGTATGAGGAAGCAATTAAAGCCTTTGATGAAGCGATTAAGCAAAATGACCCCAAGAATGTCTATTTAGCTTGGTATGGGAAGGGATTTGCGTTAGGTAATTTAGGTAAATATCAACCAGCTATAGAAGCTTTGCAACAAGCGATTAATACCTTACCTAAACGGGAAGATTTAAAGAACTTTCACAGTAGTATTTTACAAAAGCAAAGTGTTGTTTATCGCTATTTAGAAAATTATGAGCAAGCATTAACGGTGATTAATCAGGCGATTTCTCTGGTTCCCAATAACCCCAATCACTATAACGAGAAATATGTAGTATTAAGTGAATTAAAACGCTATGATGAAGAATTAGCCGCAATTACTCAGGCAATTAATCTCGCTCCCCGTGCTGCTTGGTATTATAATCGGGGTATTCTTTACTATAACCAACAAAAATACAAATTAGCATTAGATGACTACAACAAAGCTATTGAACTTAATCCTAATTATGCTTTGGCTTACTACAATCGGGGGAATCTTTACCGTCGCCAACAAAAATACAAATTAGCATTAGATGACTACAACCAAGCTATTAAAATTAATCCTAATGATGCTGAGGCTTACAACAATCGGGGGAATCTTTACTATGACCAACAAAAATACGAATTAGCTTTAGCTGACTACAACCAAGCTATTAAAATTAATTCTGATTTTGCTGGGGCTTACTACAATCGGGGGAATCTTTACAAAGACTTGCAGAAATACGATTTAGCCCTCTCTGACTACAGCAAAGCCATTGACATTAATCCTAATTTTGCTGAGGCTTACAACAATCGGGGGAATCTTTACAAAAACTTGCAGAAATACGAATTAGCCCTCTCTGACTACAACCAAGCTATTAGAATTAATCCTAATTTTGCTTTGGCTTACGCCAATCGTGGTATTTTATATGCCATATTAGGACAATCCGAAAAAGCAAAAATTGATCTACAACAAGCAGCCATATTATTCCGCCAACAGGAGAATATGGCAACTTATTAAAAGGTGATGCAACTTTTACAACAATTAGGGGGGTGAAATAGAAATCATCAATTCTGGAAAGTCGAGAAATTATCAAAAAACTGAAGGATGAGGGATGGTATCAAGTAGGTACAACAGGAAGTCATCATCATTTTAAACATCCCCATAAAAAAGGGAAAGTGACTGTTCCTCACCCTAAAAAGGATATTCCCCTTAAAACCCTAATCAGTATCGAAAAACAAGC
>NZ_JASJFG010000078.1:0-5337 GCF_030065375.1 Microcystis sp. M49636_WE2
CGATTTCTCACCATTAACTGTAATTTATCAACCCTTTCATTATGGGGATTGTGGTAGATTTTCGCTAAGTACCCATTAAAGTTAGTGTGCCATACTTTCGCTTCGCCACTGTTCGCCAGTTCTTGCGTCAGTGTAATCCAGCGATTCTGTAGTTGACAGCGATAAGTTAAAGACATCAAAAAATCTCCGAGTATTTGTGCTGTTCAGAAAAATTTATCTAGTCGTTTCTAATAAGTTAGATATAAGTAGCTGGTTATAATTAAATTAAAAATGGATTTTGCCTTTAATCCCCCTTTGATAACGGGGGTGTCTGATAATTTTTAACGCCTACCTACTTAGTATCAATCAAATACTGGTTTAGCTGTGTCATCTTGAACGCGATCAAAGTCTGAATCGTTGCCAACGTTGGGAATCTGGCGTAGCACCTCTGCTAGGGATTTTCGTTGCGGTTGCAGCAAGGCTTTTTCTAAGATTTGGCGGTGTTCGGCTTCGGCACTGATCCCGTGTTGGCTGGCTCGCTTTTTGAGAGCTTTGACGATGGCTTCATCGATATTGCGGACGATTAAATCTGCCATAGACGACATCCGTTTGAGAGTGGTATTGTATTCTCAACCATTTAAATGATAGCAATGATAGTCAATGATCTTATCCTAGGTTGGGTTGAACGATAGTGAAACCCAACATTTTTTAATAATTGAGTTGGGTTTCGTCAAATCAATTCCTGTAAAATAGCTTCGATTTGTCCTTTTAGAGGAGGAATGTCATTTTCAACAATATCCCAAATAATCTCTAGATTGATACGAAAATATTCATGAATAGTTAAGTTTCTTAGATCGCTGGCATCTCGCCAAGGAACTTCGGGATGTCTTGCTTTAAATTCTTGAGAAGTTGCTCTAGCTGCTTCACCAATAATTTGTAAATGATAGACAATCCAAGTTTGAATTAATTCTTGTTGTTCAAACAGGGTTTTTCCCTGTCGAGCATACTTTTCTAAACGCTCAATTGCTTCTAAAATATCCCGCAAGCGTTCGCTATCATCTCTCATAGTGGTATTGCTTCTTTTAGTACCCGCTCTCTGATTCTATCTTTAAGTCCCTGTTCGGTAACAATATCAACTTTGCAGCCTAA
Source organism: Microcystis sp. M49636_WE2 (assembly GCF_030065375.1). Taxonomy (NCBI): domain Bacteria; kingdom Bacillati; phylum Cyanobacteriota; class Cyanophyceae; order Chroococcales; family Microcystaceae; genus Microcystis; species Microcystis sp. M49636_WE2. The sequence goes on from NZ_JASJFG010000078.1 coordinate 1,129, forward strand.
CAAGGCTTCAAGTTCTCGAATTAACGGCAAGGGAAACCAGGGACTCCGACGTTCGCTACAATAATCAATTAATAAATCAATATCGCTTTTTTCGTCAGCTTCTCCCCGTGCAACAGAACCAAAAATTCGCACGTTATTTGCGCCGTGTTTAGCCGCAATAGCAATAATTTTTTCTCGTTTGTTTTTGAGTAATTCGTCAATTTTCATAATTTACTTAGTCCATAGTCTTATCATAGGTTGGGTTGAACCAGAGCCAGAAACCGGGTTTGTCAAACAAACCCGGTTTCTGAACAAAAAGCTAGGAGTAAGGTTTTATCATCGGTTGTTAACTTATTTAAATCCTCCCGCTCTAAAAATTCTTCGAGGTCTTCTTGCAATGGCGTTTCTGTCTGTTGTAAATATTCCTCTAATGGCTGAAAAAAGGGCGGAAAAGGCTGCCAATTTTTATAATTGATCGATACCTTTTCCACTCCATCCGTCGCCACACAAATAAAGGCAACTGGCTCGGTTAAAACTTTTATTTGCATATCCTCCAAAGCATTACTAGAAGTAACAAAAGTGGTTTCATTGATGTATTCCCCCTTGTCAGGCTGAAACAATAACTGATAATTTCCTCCCAGAGGTTTGAACACAATAAAACCGTCTCCTATCTGCATCGCCGCTAATCGTTTTGAAGTAACCAAAACAACCAGTAAAGTTGTCGCCAGATCATTAATATCTAACTGTTCTTTTTCGGCTTTTTCTTGGAGAATTTGCTGAACATAAGCCAACAGTTGCCAGAATATTTCCTTTAATTCCGCTTCAGTTCCAGTGGCAGCTAATGCTGTTTTTTTGAGCTTATACTCTAAAAATTGCAGCGCTGCTTTAACTGTTATTTTCGCCCCTAAATCCGAATGTTTGGCACTACCGGCCCCATCGGCTACGGCTCCAATCAAAACATCCTGACCCAATACCTTATAATCACCATAATCTTGACAGGGTAATCCCGTTTGGACGTGAAAACTACCGACCACCGACTGACATAATGTTCTCCACATAATTAACTGTCCTCTAGGTGGTGATTTGTCCCCAATTCACTGGTGGTAAAGCGATCGCCGCTCCAATTTTACCACCAGAAACTCGTTTCATTGAGTTACTTAACCACTGAAATAATTCCCGAAAATCTAAACCATTGAGTAACACGGGGGGATTATTAGAAATCTGTTTAAGCTTCTCCATATCAGCACCCTGAACACCTACAGAAAAAAATAAAACCCGATTTTCTGCTTCTGCTTGTTTTACCCGTTGCGCCGCCAGACTCCATTGATCCGTAGGCGCACCATCAGTAATTAAAAATATCCAGGGGCGATAATATTGGATACCATTATTTCTATAAATCGCTTTACGATCTTCGATTAAATCTAAAGCCAATTCAATCGCTTTTCCCATGGGAGTTAAGTCTCCTGCGGTTAAAGTCGGTGGCGTAAATTGATCAATCCCGACAAAATCTTGCACGGTTTTAACCCCTCCCTTACCAAAGGTGACAATGGCGGTTTCTACGCTCAACGTCGCTTGGGTATCCCGCATCACATCCTCCTGAAAGGTTTTGATACCATCATTGAGAGCCTTAATCGGTTCCCCTTCCATTGAACCAGAGGTATCTAGTAGTAGTACCACAGGACAGCGATTTTCCTGATTTTCGACAAATTCAGCCACACCAATCGGCATTTTTTTAAGCCTCCTAATTTTTTGAACTGGGGGAACTATGGGAGTTGTAGGAATTGGGATTATCTACTTTTTGTCCTATTATATTATCTCTGCCAGTCCCATCAGAGGCTCTCTTATTCTTTGTGTGATAAGTTTAACTTACTATAAGAGCGATCAATCTTTGTGTCCTCTGTGTCTGGAGTGGTTCGTTCCACTCACCCACCAGCGTTACCGTATCTTAGAATACATTTTAACCACAGAACCCATCAGAAAAGATATCTTTCCCTTAAGCTGAACGCGGGATTTGATTTTTGACTATTAGTCGCAGGGTTTGTTGCAATTCCTCGCGACTGTGAATTTCCTCCAGACGGTGAACCGGAACACCTCGATCGAAGAGAATTAAAGTAGGCAGACTACGCAGACGAAAACTATTAGCTAATTTAAAATTATTATCGGCATTGACACCGACTAATTGAATCGCACCTTGACAGTCATTTTGCCAAGACAAGAGGGTGGGTTGGATTAAACGACATAAACCACACCAAGGAGCCCAAAAATGCACGAGAACCGGACGGGAAGATTCTAAAACTAGCTTAGGGAAGCTCTTTTCGTTGACAGATAGTATCATGTCTAAACGTATTTTATGAAAACTTTATTTTGATATAGAAGCCATTCTACACCAATCGGGATCAACAGGAAAGGAGTTGGGAGCAAAATCACCAATAAATTTTACTTGTTGCTTGCATTAGCCAAGGATGCGCCCACCAGAGGAGTAAAATAAACCCTGTTACTCCTAGATAGGCAGGACGAAGGAATTCTTGCCATTTCAGGCTTTGCCGACCATCGATAATCGCTAAAAAGGGAACCACTGAGGTGCGTTCTTTGACCTTTAAAAATGCCTCTCCGTAACGGTTCTCTAACCGGCGATCGCCATGCCAGACGGCAAAAAGATGATGAGCAATTAAACCTAGGGAAGTTAATAGGGTAAAGCTTGTCCCTAACCAGAGGGTGTGACCAATACACCAGATCACCTGTCCTACCATCTGGGGATGACGGGTAACGCGCAGGATGCCGGTTTCATAGAGATGAACCTGGGGTTTTTGGATAGCGGCGATCTCCAGCAGGTTAAAGGTGGCAGGATAGAGAAAGAAAAAAGAAATGGCCGAAAGTATCCAAACTAGGGTTTTAACTCCGGTTACTCCCTGTACTTGCCAGAGAAGCAAACCATCATAACGATGATTGAAGAAATAAACTACTAAAATTACCGCTAGAGGAATACTCACAAGGGCAAATAATACCCGATACAGTCGCGCACCGATGATAGCTTCTCCCCGCATTCGTAAACTGGCTAATCCGCTATGGGCAACAGCAAAACCCAGTAATAAACCTAACATGATCCAATGACTAGCGAATGCCACTTTTACCCTCTTGATTGACTAAATTTTTCTCCCAATTCTATTTTAAAGATTGATGGTTAATTTTCAGCACCTTTTTTTGTGTTGCCAGTATCGGGGATTCGGGGCAAAATAAAACTATGCTTCCCCAAAGTGACCCCCCAAAAATATACCCAGGGAACTATCTAATTTTGCAACTTTTTAGGTAATATGTCTTATCCCCAAAAGCGATTTGTGATGGTCTGTCAGCATTCTTCCTGTTTGGTGCAGGGTGCGTCCGAGCTTCTTTTAGCTTGGCAAACGGCAGCTCTCCCAGAAGATGTCATCGTTATGACCAGTGGTTGTCAAGGACAGTGTAGCACTAGCCCCACGGTGAGAATTATTCCCGAAGAAACTTGGTACTGTCGTGTTAAACCAGAGGATGTCAATCAGATTGTCGAGGAACATTTAAAAAACGGTCAACCGGTCGAGCGTTTACTCCATCCACGCATTCACGCTGAATAGCAGTAAACGGCTCTCCCAGGCTTGGTGGGTAAAATGTATTCTAAGATACATTCCTCCTAGCGAGGGGGTGGAACGAACCACAAAGACACAAAGGACACAAAGATCGATCATATTGTGAGTTAAACTTATCACACAGAACCTAGAAGAGCCAGTAAACTCGGTCATCAATTTTTAGACTATGCTTCACAATAGTCTTTTGCTCCTAGGTTAACCCCTGTGAGTGCCTGTGATTGCAATCCAGAGACTTAATTCTCGGATAATACATTTGTTTTAGATTATTGGTTTCCTTTCGGGATTTCCGAAGAACAAAAAAGGGGACTTAGCCCCTTTTTCCGGATTAGTTAGTTATTTTTTCGGCGATAACATCATCATCATGTTACGACCTTCTTTTTTTGGTGCTTGCTGTACCTCAGCTACATCCTCTAAATCCTTGGCCATGCGAGCCAGTAATTCTTCCGCTAGGTTAGAGTGTTGAATTTCCCGACCTCGGAAGGTAATCGTCGCTTTTACCTTATCTCCCGCTTTTAAAAAACGTTGCGCTTGGTTGACTCGCACGTTGTAGTCATGCTCATCGATTTTATAGCGCATTTTAACTTCTTTTATATCGGCTGTATGCTGTTTTTTC
>NZ_JASJFG010000483.1:0-1759 GCF_030065375.1 Microcystis sp. M49636_WE2
TGGTGATCGCGCCACCACTCGTTGGGAATTTGCCGCAGGTTTAAACGCTTGTTTAAACGTCATGGAACGTTTAATTCAAGATGGTGTCGGTGTACTCAGAGAAGATATCGATAAATTAAAACGTCTTGTTCAAGAATTTGAGACCGAACTAGCGGCTTTAGGGGCTAGAGTAGATAACCTGGAACAGCGCGTTGCTTTCTTGGAAAACAATCAATTTTCCACCACCACCAAACTCAGAGGTGAGGTAATCTTCAGTGTCGCCGATAGCTGGGGTGGTCGAGCTGCCATTAGAAATACCAACGGTACGGTAACTGGCGCCAGCAATCAAGATCAAAGTCAAACAGTATTTAATAATCGGGTTCGTCTCAACTTTGAAACCAGCTTCACTGGTAAAGATTTGTTAAGAACCCGTTTACAAGCAGGTAACTTTAACAACACTTTCAACCAAAGTGGTCCGACGAGAACCAACATGACCCGTCTGGCATATGATGACGGTCGTGACAACGATGTAACCATCGATGACTTGTTCTACCGCGCTCCCATCGGCACTCCCTTCGGTAACATCACCGTTTGGGTTGGTGCTAACCAGTTAAACCTTGATGACGTTTTCATCACTGCTAACCCCTTCCTCTCCGATAGCGGTACGGGTGCTTTATCTCGCGGTCAACGCTACAATAACATCGTCTTCCGGGGTCCTTCTGGGACGGGTGCAGGGGTTCGATTCAAGGTCGGCGATATTTTCCAAGTTACAGGGGCTTATCTGGCCGGTAGTGGTGCCTCCAGTCCTGAACCGGGTAAAGGTTTGTTCAATGGTTCCTACAGTGCTGGCGCGCAAGTAGGTTTCTCCTTCATCAAATTTGCCGATATTAACTTCATCTACGTTCGCAGTTATCAAACCGCGGCTGATATTAGTTCTGGTTTATTCGGTAACGTCAGCAGCCCTCTGACTGAGCGTCCCTTCGGTAACGTTCCCACTGTAGCTAACCGTTTTGGTTTACAGGGTAGTGCCCAAGTTATCCCTGGAGTCTTAAATATAGGGGCATGGGCTGGTTATGCCGATGCCAAGGCCACAGGAGCTAATGGTGCGATCGGAGATAATACCGCCGATATCTGGTCTTGGAACCTTAATCTTTCTGTCCTCGACCTCTTTGCGGAAGGTGCGGCATTCTCTTTAGGTGGTGGTCAAGTACCCCGTTCCGATAAAGAAAGCAGAACCTCTTACATGGTAGAAGCTCAGTATAAGTTCCCAGTCACCAAAAACATCCTGATTACCCCCGGTGCCTATGCGGTCTTCAACGGTAACAACGAAGGTAACGCCATTTTGGTCGGTGTCATCCGGACAACTTTCCGTTTCTAAGCTGAGTTGACGAAGTCGATAAATAAGAACGGTGGGATTTATAAATCTCACCGTTTTTTTACTTTTAACTTTTCACTGGGTATAACCATTTATGAGAAGATGATCGGAGCGTCCCAAACGCTGCTATATTTACTTAGCCTATTTAGTTGCTTATCTATGCACTCTCTGTCTTTCCCCCGTCGCACTAAAATTGTGGCCACGATTGGCCCGGCCTCGCAAAATAAGGAAACATTACGTCAGATGATCAAGGCGGGGGCGACAACATTTAGATTAAACTTTTCCCATGGCGATCACGATTACCATCGTCACAGCATTAACCTGATCCGTCAGTTAGCCTTTGAACTCAATCAACCGATTGGCATCCTTCAGGATCTACAGGGGCCAAAAATTCGTTTAGGTAAA
>NZ_JASJFG010000890.1:0-2753 GCF_030065375.1 Microcystis sp. M49636_WE2
ACCGACAAGATAAACAATACCCAAAGCATTATAAGCAGCCACATGATCGGGAGCAATTTTAATCGTTTCTTCGAGGGTTGTTTGTGCCGCTAAAGGTTGTTTAGCTAGGTGTTGTGTCCATCCTAAAATTACTCTCCCGTCCAGATGATTGGGGTTTAACTGTACCGATTTTTTTAAAGCCTCAATACTTTTGATAAAATCTCCCTGTTGACGATACTGTAATCCCAATTGACGATAACGATTAGCGGCCTTAATCTCCGATGCGGAAATAATCGGACTGGGAGAAGGAGAAGCGATTATCTTAGCCGTCGGTTCTTTTTTAGGGGGAGAGGGAGGACTACAGCCCCAAAAAACCGGGGAACTAAACATGATCAAAATAGTCAGGAGTCGATAACTATTCATGGGACAATTAATACCAGTCCAATTGTTAAGGGTGTCATCAAATTATGAATTATTCCCCTGAATCCGTGCAACGGCTGCTCGATTCCAATGATTATGGCGATCGCTTATCGGGAGTTAATCAACTGCGTTATTTAGCCCCAGAAATCGCCTTCGAGATGTTACAGCCTTTAATTAACGATAGTAACGCTAGGGTGCGTTATTCGGCGGTAAGTCAGCTAGATATCCTCGGTCGTCAGAATCTTGATCTGGCCTTAACTATTCTGCGCGATCGCTTGTTGCATGATCCCGAAGCAGACGTGAAAGCAGCCGCGGCCGATGCGCTCGGGGGGTTAAAATTAACGGCAGCCTACGATGATCTGGTGGCCGTCTATCAACAATCCTCCGACTGGTTAATTCAATTTAGCATTGTGGCCGCTTTGGGCGAATTGGGGGAACCCCGGGGCTTTGAACTGCTCGAAATCGCCCTAAACTCCGATAATGAATTGGTAAAAACGGCCGCCGTTAGTGCTTTTGGGGAACTAGGCGACCCTCGCGCCGTCTCTTTACTTGTTCCCTTGGCTAATGATGATGACTGGCAACTGCGCTATCGTCTCGCTCAAGCTTTAGGCCGCTTAGGGGGGGAAGATGCGATCGCTGTTTTGACCCAGTTAACCAGCGATAAAAGCGCCCAAGTTGCCCAAGAGGCCCGCAATAATCTCGTTCAAGGGTGATGCAGAATGGTTGATTTTTGTCAATAGCATTTACAATAAATTTTAATTAAGAATCGTTAACAAAGATGAAACAATTTACCCGTTTAATCTTGCTCGTCGGTCTTCTCGCGGGGGGCTGTTTCTCCCCCTCAATTGCGATCGCTGATAATCCGGCGGGGGCAATCGTGAGCAGGAATTCACAGGTTAACGAACTACTGCGTCAAGCGCGGCAATTGGTCAGAAATGGCAATTATGGGGAAGCTATAGCCGTTTACGAGCGGGCTGCCGCCCTTGATGGCAATAATGCCAAAATTTTCTCCGGGATCGGCTTTTTACAAACGCGGCAAGGGGATTATAACGCCGCCGCCCAAGCATACCAAAAAGCTTTAAGTCTCGATCCGAGTAATCCCGACTTTTTCCATGCTCTCGGTTATAGTTTGGCTAATATCGGCGATTATGACAATGCAGCCACCGCTTACTACTACGCTATCCAAATAGAACCGAAAAACGTCCAACACTACCTCGGTTTAGGGGTGGTATTATTACGGCAAAAAAACTATGCAAAAGCGGGCGAAGTTTACCAATGGGTTTTAGCTCTCGACCCCAATAATCAGCAAGCCCACGAAATCATGGGCAAAGCCTTGATCGAACAGAATAAAAGCACCGAAGCCCTCGATTTTCTCCAAAAATCCCTGCAAAGATTCCCTAACAATAGTGAATTAAGATTGCAACTGGCCAGCCTTTTGCTCAAACAGGGCGATTTAAATGGCGGAACCCAAATTTTAAAGGAAATAGAGCGACAAAGTGCAGGAAATTTTTTAATTCAGCTAAAAATAGGGATTTTACTCGAAAAACAAGAGCGTTTTGATGAGGCTCTCCCCTTTTATCGTCGGGCTGTTTTCCTACAACCCCAATCTTTGGAAGCACAAGCGGGAATCGGTCGCATCCATCTGGCCAGAAAAGATTATCTTGCAGCAATTATCGCCTATCAAGATTTGGCCGAAATCGCCCCCAATAACGCCGATGTCTATCTTAATCTCGGTCGGGCCTACGCGGGCCGGGGACGAAAAACAGAGGCGGAGGAAGCTTTTAAGCAAGCGCGAGCGGTTTATGTGCTGAAAAATAATCAATCTGGCCTGGAGGAAGTGGATGCCCTGCTGAAGAAATTGGTTGAGTGAACCCAGATCAGTGATCAGCTTCTCAAGGCAAGAGGCAAGGGGCAAGAGGCAAAAAGCTCCTTTCTCCCAACTCCAGTACCGTCCTAGGCAGTGATTTAGATCGTCAATAGTTTATTCCCAATCGATTGGCAGCCATTGATTATCTAAAACCTGTTCGAGATTAAAAATTATCTGACTAGGTAAACCGCCGGGGGATAAACCCATTTTTTTCCGGACGGTCTCTAAAGCTGTATGGTAGGATGGCTCAAAAATCTCCCGAAGATAGGGCTTTAAACTAGGGCTATCCTCCAGTAAATCTTGAATTTCTGCCCGAAAATTATTGATTTCTCCATTCCAATGATTGCCATTCCGGTCTCTTTCCGATTGCCAGTAAGTTAATTTGAGTAAATGTTCTAGGAGACGAGTTAAAAGACTTTTGAGCGCGTGTCTTTCACTTCTCCCCATCGATTCAATCTCCTCAATTAAGTTGTCTAAATCCACCTCG
>NZ_JASJFG010000096.1:0-10676 GCF_030065375.1 Microcystis sp. M49636_WE2
AGCAATAGCGGCCTTTATTGCCACTAATCTCGATGACATCCTGATTTTGACGATTCTTTTTACCCAGGTCAATAAACTTTTTCGCCGTCGTCATATCGTTATCGGTCAGTATTTAGGCTTTATCCTGCTGATTTTGGCGAGTTTAACTGGCTTTTTCGGGAGTTTCTTGATTCCGGCTCAGTGGATTCGTTTTCTCGGTCTGTTACCCGTGATTTTCGGGATTCGGAGTCTCTGGCAGCGAGAAGAAACCGAGACGGATAATAATGTGGAGGTCGCTGTAGAATCAGCACCTTATTTTCCCTTGGCGGCCTGGTTTTCCCCTCAAACCGGCGCTGTGGCGGCAATTACCATCGCCAATGGCAGTGATAATATAGGGATTTATCTGCCTCTGTTTGCTAGTAATACTTGGCAAAATTTAGTCACTATCGTCAGCGTTTTTCTGATCTTGGTGGGTGTTTGGTGTTTTACTGCTCATCAGTTAACCCAATTACCGGCGATCGCTAATTTAATTACCAGTCACGGCAGCCACTTTGTCCCCTGTGTGTTGATCGGTTTGGGTGTGTTTATAATCAAGGAAAGTCTTCCCCTCGCTTTCTTGGCCCTATCCTTAAGCTATGGATGGGCGCTTTTCCAGCAACAAGCAGAATCTATTTAGGGTTTGCGGCAAAAAGTTTTTCGGTGGGGGCAGGGTGTAGGGTGTAGGGTGTAGGGTGTAGGGTTTTAGCGATTTTCAGGGAAAAAGTACCTGCATTTTCCCCCCGATCACTCCCCAATCTGGTACTTTTTGGTTGACAAAAAGTCTAAAAGTCTTACCCAACAAGGTTTTTAGATTTATTGAGCAAACTCTATTTGATTTTTGATTCAATACAAATACATCTAAAAATATATTTTAGATTTTTTCCATACCATCTATAACTCAAGTGCCATAGAATAACATCATCTTATCAAGCGGTCAACTTGAAACCGACCCCTAGCCATCTCGATCATGTTATTTTTTCTCAAATCGCCAGTGACGGAAAGCAAGACCAGCATTACACCGAAAAAAGTCAATCCCAATCGAGTCCGCGATCATCTGGCCAATGAACGCACCTATCTGTCTTGGATGCGAACAGCGATCGCATTAATGGGTTTTGGTATGGTTATCCTGCGTTTACGGGCCTTTCATCCTCCTCTGGTTCCCCGGCCCGGTTATGGTTGGAAATTGGGCTTAATGTTTGCTTTAGTGGGTTTATTGACCGTATTTTTGACCACGGCCCATTATTTTACAGTCAGACGAGATATAGATGAAGATACCTATGAACCAGCCGATCGATGGGTGGTACTATTTAGTTTAGCGATCGTTATTCTCGGTGCGGGAATTATCTATTTTGTCGCCACCAGTCCCGATCTGTTGATGGGTAGTATGATGACTTTCGAGTGAACTATGGGGGTTAGGTGGGTTGGAGTAAGCGCCAACTGACCGTGACTAGAATAGTATAAAGCAGTATTTTTAGGGCATTTTTGGGGAAATATTCCGATAATCTTGCTCCCACTACCACCCCCGGTATTCCACCCAACCAGATAGGAAGTACCAGATTCCAATCTACCGTTCCTAATCCCAGATGACCAATGGAAGTACAGGTTAAGAGGATGGACGCTTGCGATAGATCTGTGCCGACTAATTTGCGAGAATCAAGGTGAAAAAAGGTCATCAAGACCAATGCAAATAAGGAACCACTGGAAATACTGGTTAAACCGACCAAATAGCCTAAAACTGCCCCTAATATCGTTGTTTTTATCTGACCGGAGCGAGTGGTTAAATCTAATTTTGGCCAGGACCAAGGGGACAAATCGGGAAAAAATAAGGAGATTAGTAGTTCTAGGGCCGCTAGGACAGTCACGATCATCAAGACAAGACCGATGATAGGAGGCAACCATTGATCGAGATTGAGGGAGCTATTCTGCTGAAAATAGCGAAAACCGACTAATCCTAACAGAGAACCGGGTACACTGCCAATTACTAGCCATTTTACCACTTCTAACTCGATCGTTTGCTGTTGCCAGTGACGAACAGTGCCGACCACTTTCATCAATCCGGCCGCTACCACATCGGAACCCACTGCGGTGGTAGCGGGAACCTGAAATACAAAGATCAATAGGGGTGTAATCAAGGATGAACCGCCAATTCCCGTTAATCCCACGATAATTCCGATAAAAAAGCTAAATATTGTCAATAAAGAATAGTCCATTTTTGCCTCAGTCGTCTCTTTTCTCCGGTGTGTTTCTGGTAGTTAAGGGACAAAATTAGTTAATTAAGCCTTTAGAACCGACTAAAAGAGTAAAAAAGAGTAATAGTAAGCTTTTATCGCTGTTTAATCTTTTTAGTCTCGGTTTATAACCAGTAATCTCCCGAATCGAAACTTAATTTTTTCGCTATATTGTAAAATGTAATTGTATTTTAATACGATTGAGATTGAATTGTAGTTAAAATACGGTCAAACCCTATACATTTTTTTGCCAGAGGATTAGCTACCGTGAGTATCATCATCGAGCAAGTATCGAAAAAATTCGGCACCTTTACCGCTTTAGACCACATCAACCTAGAGATCAAATCGAATCGTCTGGTGGCACTGCTGGGGCCGTCCGGTTCGGGAAAAACCACCCTCCTGAGAGCGATCGCAGGATTAGAACCCCCCGACACAGGCAAAATTATCATCAACGGCAAAGACACAACCCATTTAAATGTCAGAAAAAGGAATATTGGCTTTGTTTTTCAGCATTATGCGCTTTTTAAACACCTGACGGTGCGTCAGAATATCGCTTTCGGTTTAAATATCCGCAAAGCTACCCCCGACTACATTCAAAAACGAGTGGACAGTCTCTTGAGTTTAATTCAATTGCAGGGATTAGGCGATCGCTATCCGGCCCAACTATCCGGGGGTCAACGTCAACGGGTTGCCCTGGCCCGGGCCTTAGCGGTAGAACCGGAAGTATTATTATTAGATGAGCCTTTTGGGGCCTTGGATGCCAAAGTTAGAAAAGAGCTACGAGTTTGGTTGCGACAGTTACACGAGGAGGTCCATGTCACCAGTGTTTTTGTCACCCACGACCAAGAGGAAGCCATGGAAGTGGCCGACGAGATCGTAATTTTCAATGAGGGTAAAATCGAACAGGTGGGGACTCCCGATCAGGTGTACGATCATCCTGCCTCTGCTTTTGTGATGAGTTTTATCGGCCGGGTGAATGTTTTACCACCGACCTCGGCTGCACTGTTCGAGCAGCTTGGGGGGGGTACTAACGGAGTCAAGATTTTTATTCGTCCCCACGACCTGGAAATTCTCTCTTCTCCCAATGGGTCTAGTATTGCGGCAAAAGTCGAGCGCATTATCCATCTGGGTTGGGCCATCGATGTGGAATTAATTCTACCCGATCGCTCTCTCCTGATTGCCCATCTGAATCGAGAACAACTGGATCAATTGCATCTCAAGGTCGGGGAACAAGTTTATGTTCGTCCTCGGGATGCTCGCGTTTTTGCCTAAAAGTCAGCCTTATTGTTAGTGCCTGACGAAGGTCCCAATAGGTGTAGGGTCATGAATGCACAAGGCTGCTACTAGCTTCGCATCATGTCCCTACACACCCCTAGGAGTCTTATGCAAATAATACTAAATCCGTTGAGTATAGGCTACATATCAGGAGAGGCAATAAATAATCAGTTTTTAATAACTGGATTTCGTATAAATTAAAAGCTACCAACTCCAGGCCACAAAAGGGTTCTATCCAGCGATCAAAGTTTTGATGATCTGCTAAACTTTTGATTGATGATACCAGTTTAGTTTTGATACCTTGACATTTAATCGGGGGAACAATGACGGTTGTTTTCATTAACAACTAATAGATAATTAAATGAATACACTGGGGGAAACATTGAAAATCTCTCCTAAAATTTTCCCTTGAGCTTTACTAATCGATCGCTTGCCTTTAACAATTTCTGAAACCACACCCTTAGAACCAATTTTACCAACTAAATCAGCTTGTTTCATGTTGTTAGCTGACATTAAGTGTAATAATACTTCCCTCGGTGAAGCTGGTTCGGGTTGAGGTTGTTTGGCATCAAAATCCTTAATAATTGTAGCTGGTTATAATTAAATTAAAAATGGATTTTAGGTTCGATCCCCCCTTAGTCCCCCCTTGATAAGGGGGGTGCCGATCCCCCCTTAGTCCCCCCTTGATAAGGGGGGTGCCGATCCCCCCTTAGTCCCCCCTTGATAAGGGGGGTGTCTGATAATTTTTAACGCCTACCTACTTATTCTTCCTCATTTTCAATAATCTTGGGTTGAAATTTAGTCAACAGTTGATTATAAATATTTTGATCAAGTGCTAGGGTCATTTTTCCTTGGGTTAGACTGAACTTTTTTGGTGTGTTACTGCTTAACTTAAACCAGCGATTTTAACCAGCTGTACCAAGCATCTAAACCTTCTCCAGTGGTAGCGGAAACTTGAAAAACTTTCAGATTGGGATTAACTTGATAGGCGTAATCTAAACAGCGATCGAGGTTAAAATTAACGTAGGGTAGTAGGTCTATTTTTGTCAAGATCATGACTTGAGAAGCGTGGAACATATAGGGATATTTAATCGGTTTATCTTCTCCTTCGGTGACGGAAAGAATGACAACTTTGGCATTTTCTCCCAAATCAAATAAAGCAGGACAAACTAGATTACCGACATTTTCGATCATCACTAAAGAATTCATCGGTGGATCGAGTTCGATTAATCCTCTCTCTACCATTGATGCTTCTAAATGACAACCTGTTCCGGTATTAATTTGAACGACTTGGCAACCGGTTTCACTAATTTTTTGGGCATCATTAGCTGTAGCTTGATCTCCCTCAATCACACTGATAGGAATAGCGGTTTTTAAATCGGCAATTGTGCGAGTTAACAGGGTAGTTTTTCCCGAACCGGGGGAAGAAACCAGATTAAGGGCAACAGTTTTTCTCCCCTTCAACCAACCGCGATTTTGTGCCGCTAATAGATTATTTTTTGCCAGCAGATTTTGCTCAACTTGGAGAATGTTACCATGAATTTGAGCGTGAATTTCCGCAGGATGATGGGGATGCTCATGATCGTGATCGTGATGGCTATGACTAATAACAGTACCATCGGCTAAAATATGTTCATGGGTTCCCGTTTGCGGATTAGTTACCGTCACTTCCGAGTTATCAGAACAACCACAGGTTACACACATAAGGATTCTGTCTCCAACGATTTAAGATTTAATTCTTGACCCTGTAAAATGATTATATTACGACTACCACATCGCTCGCAGATTCCGTAGGGATATTCTAGTTCTAGCTCATTTCCGCAATCTTGGCACTGTCCTAAACCAGAAATTTCCAGAATCTCTAACATTGCCCCCTCTATATTAGTACCTTGACAACAGGTATCAAAACAAAAAGCGATCGATTCTGGCATAATTGCCGTTAGTTTACCAATCTCTAACACCACGCGCTTAACTTTCATTCCTCGGGAATGTTCTAAGGCAAGTTCGATAATATTTTGGGTGATTCCTAGTTCGTGCATTTTCAGTTATCAGTTATCAGTTATCAGTTATCAGTTATCAGGGAGAAGAGAGCAGGGAAATTTCAACTAAAACCCCAAAACCCCAACTATCTGTTTTTTTAGTTTTCACTTTTTCCTTTAAAACTGTCTTCTGTCTAATTAACATATTCTCGGTAATTGTTCACCGACTAACATATCGAGAATCCTTTTAGTGCCGAAAGCGGTTTTTAAGTAAACTAAATTGGGGGGAGAAGCGACGACTTCCCCGATAGAAGCGGCATTTTTACCGTCAGGATGGGAGCGCATCACTGCTAAAACGCGATTTTCCGCCTCTGGTGGCACGACAAGGACTAATTTGCCCTCATTTGCCAGATAAAGCGGTTCTAAGCCCAATAATTCGCACATTCCTCGCACTTCTTCCCGGATGGGGATCGCCGTTTCCTGTACCTGTATTCCCACCCCTGAACTTTGGGCAAATTCGGTTAAAACCGTGGCTAATCCGCCCCTAGTGGCATCCCGCATCGCTTTAACTTCCGGGCAAACGGCCAGAATTGCAGAAATTAAAGAATTCAGGGCTTGACAAGCGCTTTCGATTGTGCATTGTAGGTCTAATTCGCCCCTAGCAATCAGAATGGCGGCTCCGTGATCCCCCAGAAAACCGTTAATCAAAATGCGATCGCCAACTTGTAAATTATTCGCCCCGGAATTGATTCCGGCTGGAATTACCCCCACTCCAGAGGTATTAATAAATATTTGATCCCCTTGTCCCTTAGAAACGACTTTTGTATCCCCAGTGACGATTTTTACCGCTGCTTTTTCGGCGGCTATTTTCATGCTAGTAACGATGGTTTTTAGGGTGTCGATAGATAAACCTTCTTCGAGGATAAAACTACAACTGAGATAGAGAGGAATTGCCCCACCGACAGCCAAATCATTAACGGTTCCATTGACTGCTAAACTGCCAATATCACCCCCCGGAAAGAATAGGGGAGAAACCACATAGGAATCGGTGGTAAATGCCAAGCGATCGCCTATTTTAGCCAAATCTTTAATCTCAAATCGTGCTTGATCTTCAAGGGTTGCCAGTAAGTTATTATCAAAATTATTAACGAATATCTCGTTAATTAAATCCCGCATTGCTTTGCCACCACTGCCATGGGAGAGAGTGATATTTGTGTCGGTAATTTTTGTTTTTTTTAATTTTAAAGAAGCTGAAGGATTGCTAGTCATAAATTTAAGTAGAGCAGTTATCTTGATGGTGAGGTAGAAAGTTTTCGTTTTGGGGAGTCGGTGGTCGATAGTAAATTAGGTTACACTTGATCTTGATCAGAAACGCTGTCATAGCTTACTGCTAGATTATCTTTATGGGTTTCTGGTATTTCTCGCACTTTTTCTACAGTTAAGTCCAAGACTTGAGCAATTCGTTCTACAGTGAAATTTAAAGACGATCAACGCGGCACAGATTCCAGTTTACCTTCTTTTCGTCTGAGCATCTCCCCCATGTCAGGGTGCTATAGCTGACAGTGAGTCGCTATAATAGAATTCGCCGATCGCTAACTTCTCCCTCGGTAAAATTTCTATGACTGGAAGACTGAACAAGCTACAACAAGATTTAAAGAACATAGAAACGGAAGTGGCAAATTTAGCCGAAAGAATGCGAGAAAAATACCGAATTTATCTTGATTTACTCGGTGAATCTCTCTATAAACAGGCGATCGGGGCAGTGTATTATATCTGTACCCGTTACTATGGGGGGGAATTTCTGGCCCTCTCCCACAGCAATCGTCAGAAACTACAAGAGGAGATCAAAGCTCTAGGACAAGAGGCTAAAGCCAGTTTACAGCAATTGGGCGAACAGAGCTTCAATCGAGGGGCATTTTCAGGGGTAGGATTCTCTAAAAGTCCAGCAGAGACAGTTAACACCCCAGATTTCTTGAAGCTTTTTCTAGACAAACGGGAAAATCTAGCCGCAACTGGAGAGATTAATAACCCCGATATTTTGCTTTATTGTTGTCGAGTCCTGGAAAAAAACTGTATCGAGATTCTCAATCATCTCTCTAAACAAATTAATCAGCAACTACAAAAAGCCTATATTATTCCCCCTCATCTACCCAGTCAAATTATCGATATGGCAATTCAAGCGGGAGAAGAGGGACAATCCCTAGGTGGAGGAAATAATATGTTAAACATTTTAGTAGAAGCTAAAAACCCTGAACCAGAGGAAGAAAAAGATGAAGATGAAGATGAAGATGATGGGGATGATCATGATTTTTCAAGTGGCAAAGTCACTAAAGTAACGGCGATTCATCTACGAATGGCTGAACTAGAATTTGCTGATGCGCGCTTAAGTGTCGAAAGAAATCAAATTCGCTCCCTTTGGGAACAATTAAATCGTCTAGGTAAACAATATCATCACCTTCGCAAAGAATATACTATCGCTCAAGCGGAAGCGGCGTGGCGCAGTAGTTGGTATGATTAATCAGTTATAATTAAACAGAGGTATTAGGGAAACATAACACTAGGAAATTTGGAATCAAGAGGCAATTATGAAAGGGGAAATACCCGACTGGGTGAGATTACAAAAAGCCTTATCTGTAGAAGCGGAAAAAGGTTATCCAGATCTTCAGGGAAATCAATACCGTTTTAGCGAGTTTTTGTGTCTTAGTTTCGGGGATAATCCTCCCGTGGGAATTGCCACCAGTGAGAGAAATCGCTGGCGAGAATTAGCCCAAAAATTTGCCCAATATTCCCAGTTTAATCCCAGACAAAGACAACAATTAGTCACCGAAACTCGCAATTTTTTGCAACAATTACGGCAAACTTTAGAAGCAACCCCCACCCCAAAAGAACCAGCTGCGGCGAAAATTATTAATACCACTCCCATCACGGCAAAGACTAATTCTCCACGGCAAGTTACCCTCGAACAACCCTTGAAATATCTAGCGGAAGTGGGAGAGAGAAAAGCCAGTCTTTTAGAAAGATTAAACCTCCACAAAGTTGAAGATTTATTATATTATTATCCCCGGGATCATATTGATTACAGTCGTCAAGTCAATATCGCCAATTTAACCGAGGGGGAAACGGTAACTTTAGTAGGGAATGTCAAGCGCTGTAATTGTTTTACTAGCCCCAAAAATACCAAGTTAGCTATCTTTGAATTGCTCTTACAGGATCGCACTGGACAGATAAAATTAAACCGTTTTTATGCGGGAACTCGCTATACTAATCGTGCTTGGCAAGAAGGACAAAAAAAACTCTATCTGGTGGGTTCGGTGGTGGCGGTTAGTGGTTTAGTCAAAGCGGGTAAATATGGGTTAACTTTAGAAAATCCTGAATTTGAATTATTAGACAGTTCTGGGGCAAGTATTGAGTCCTTAAAAATCGGGCGTATTCTGCCAGTTTATCCCCTCACCGATGGAGTACCCGCCGACCTAATTAGAAAGGCTGTAGTCGCCGCTTTTGGGGCAGTAGAGGCGATAAAAGATCCCTTGCCTTTCGGTCTAAGAAAACAATACGGATTAATCGATTTAAAAACAGCAATTACTAACATTCATTTCCCTAATAATGCCGAGATTCTCAGTCAAGCGCGACGGCGATTAGTCTTTGATGAATTCTTCTTTTTACAATTGGGTTTTCTGCGGCGGCGGCAACAGTATCGTCAGACACAGAAAAGTGCTATTTTTAGTGCTAGGGGTCAACTAATTGATCAATTTAATCAGATAATTCCCTTTCAATTAACTAATGCTCAGAAACGAGTTATTGAAGAAATTTTAGAGGATTTAGATTCTAGCACCCCGATGAATCGTCTCGTGCAGGGGGATGTGGGTTCTGGCAAAACAATTGTCGGAGTTTATGCTATTTTAGCAGCCCTACAATCTGGTTATCAAGCGGCATTAATGGCTCCCACGGAAGTTTTAGCAGAACAACATTATCGTAAGTTAGTTAGCTGGTTTAATCTCTTACATTTACCCGTAGAATTATTAACTGGTTCCACAAAAACCGCTAAACGGCGAGAAATTCACGCCCAATTAGAGACAGGAGAATTACCACTTTTAGTGGGAACTCATGCCCTAATTCAAGATGCAGTTAATTTCCGCAAATTAGGTTTAGTTGTTATTGATGAACAGCATCGCTTTGGGGTACAACAAAGGGCAAGATTATTAAGCAAAGGAGAGTCTCCCCACGTTTTAACCATGACAGCAACACCGATTCCCCGTACTTTAGCTTTAACCCTACATGGGGATTTAGATGTGAGTCAAATTGACGAATTACCCCCCGGCAGACAACCGATTCAAACCAGCGCTTTAAATGGGAATCAAAGAAGGGCTGCCTATGATTTAATTCGGCGTGAAATTGCCCAAGGCAGACAAGCTTATGTGATTTTTCCCTTGATTGAAGAATCGGAAAAATTAGATGTTAGGGCTGCGGTGGAAGAATATCAAAATTTATCAGAAAAGATTTTTCCCAATTTTAATATCGGTTTACTCCATGGTCGCATGAGTTCCGCCGAAAAAGAGGAAATCTTAACAGCTTTTCGCGATAATATTCTGCAAATTATTGTCTCAACTACGGTTATCGAAGTGGGGGTGGATGTTCCCAATGCCACGGTGATGTTAATTGAAAATGCCGAACGTTTTGGCCTTTCACAATTGCATCAATTACGGGGGCGCGTGGGCAGAGGTTCCCATCAATCCTACTGTTTACTTTTAAGTGGGACTAATAGTGCTAATTCCCGTCAAAGATTGACGGTTTTGGAACAATCCCAAGACGGCTTTTTTATCTCGGAAATGGATATGCGATTTCGCGGTCCGGGGGAAGTTTTAGGACAACGACAATCGGGTTTACCAGATTTTGCCCTCGCTAGTTTAGTCGAGGATCAAGAGGTGTTAGTTTTGGCAAGAGATGCCGCCGAAAAAATTATGTTAGATGATCCCCATTTAATCACTTTGCCCAATTTGAAACAAGCCTTAGAAGCTAAATATCAACGGATGTTGGGAGCGGATATTTTAACTTGATTTAGATGTTCAGTGATCAGTAAACAGTAATACTAAATCCAGTTATTAAAAACTGATTATTTATTCTCCGTTTTGCAGGAGTGCCTCTCTTGATATGTAGCCCATACTCAACGGATTTACTA
>NZ_JASJFG010000657.1:0-5273 GCF_030065375.1 Microcystis sp. M49636_WE2
ATCTTCTCGTTCGCGCCACCACCATTCTAAACACTGAATTAATAAAATAATTTGTTGTAGATGTAGGTTACTTTCCAAAGGGGGTTCATCACTCCAAAATTCGCCTTCTGGGAAGATTATCTCAGGGTTTACATGAGACTCGACTAGGGGTAAGCTTTCAGCGATAGTCATGGTTTTCCAACAGAGATAGGTTGATAATTAATTATAAACTAAATTTGTTACAGCAGTTAGCAATCAGTCCTCAGCCCTTAACTATTTCACTGTAGATTTATCAATGTTTTAACCTTGCGGATTAGTGCTATCTTGGGGAAGTTGTTGATATTTTTTGTATTCGATTTGACTAAACTAGAGCTACCTTTTCTCTAAAATTAGTAAATATTCGGATTTCATGCCATCAGGATTTTTATTCTTGCGAGATTTGAATAACTGTCTGGTTTTAATTCTATCCTCAAAGACGGTATCAAAAACAAAGCCATTTTCCTGAAAATATTCCTTTAATATTCGCCAAGTTTCTACTTCCACTCCATCCACTTTTGGATTACCCACAAAAATGCAAGCTTTGCCAGCTTGTTTTAATTTTCTGGTGGCATTTTCTAAAGCGTTGATAGTGTGACAAAAATAGGAATCGAGTATTTTATGTAAATTCTCTTTCTCTAAACTCGATCTCACTTGATTTAGGGTTTCAGTTTCGATTAATCTGGTAGCCTGTCGGTAGGGAATTTCTAGCTTAGAGATTTTTTGTACTTCTTTTTCTGTATATCCTAACCAATATAAATCTAGTTTTGCTGTTCTGATATATTCCTGTGCTTGCAGATAGGGGGGGGAACTAATTAAACAATCTAACTCTAGATTTTGCTCGATCTCAAAAGTGGCACTATCTACTCCTCCATAAAAAAGCACTTGATTATAATTATGCCAAGTTACGGTAATATATTGATTAACGCTGGTTAAAGTTTCAAAACTCATATCTTTAATCGTTCGTTTTAATTCCTCTTGCCAATCTCTTTGTAATAGTTCCTGTATATCTGATTTTTTGTATTTCGATTGAAATAATTTAGGTTTGGTATGTTCTGCATAGGAAAACTGTTTACTAACTTTCACTAAAACCGATTGAATAATCTGGGAATACAAATCAGGTTCTAGACTTTTTTGACCTGCCCAAAGTTTCTGCAAAACTGCTAAAATCTCCTCTGGATACCAATAGTTTAAATTTGACCACTGAGGGTTAAATTTATCCTTGCTGGCAAAAACTTCTAAGATTTTTTTATCTAACTCTGAGTAACTCAATGGTTCTTGGTGTTCTGTGATCTTAATCGGAATAATATGGTTTAAAAGATAATTCAGGTCAGTTAAAACCGCATTTCTTTGACAAAGTTTAGCCTCTAAACCCACCGTACCTGAACCGGCAAAAGGATCGATAATCCAATCATCCTTTTTACTGTAATTATCAAGGCAAAATCTCACCACTTGGGGAATAAATTTGGCAGGATAATAATAGATGCTATGGGTTAGATAACTGGTGCTGGTGATTTCTGGTACTAAATCTCGAAACGAAACTAATCGCGGGGTTCCCCGATCAAATTCTTCTAAATTGTTAAAAGCGAAAAGTTCTAACTGCATGATTCGGCTATCAATTCTGCTTAGGGTGGATCGGCCAATTAAAATAAAGATTAAAACCGTAGTCGATCAATATTCTAACTTATCGTCCCTTAACCTAACCGACAACTCAGCTTTTTTGCTTTTTACTTTTTACTTTTTACTTAACGTGATATACTGCCAAAGGAAAAAATGACGTTTTAATTAGTCTGCGTGAATAGCCAATCCTCGACAATTATAGAACAGGTTAGAGTCCTTGACCCCCTGACACAAACCGATCGCATTGCCGATGTCTGGATTGAGGAGGGGGTAATTAAAGCGATCGAATCTCAGCTTCCCCCAAGAGAAAATAGTAACTATATTTCCGGTCAAAACTGTATTTTTGCCCCCGGATTAGTCGATCTCTACAGTCATTCCGGGGAACCCGGCCACGAGGACCGAGAAACCCTCGCATCTTTGCTCAAAGCGGCCACGGCCGGAGGCTGCACCCGGGTGGCAATTCTCCCCAATACTCTCCCACCCCTCGATCACCCCGCACTCATTAGCACATTACAGCAAAAAAGTCAAGGGTTTTTTGACTCAAAATCGGCCCGTCTGCATTTTTGGGCAAGTCTCACCCTAGGAAGACAAGGGCAAAAAATGACGGAATTAGCCGATTTAATGCCTGTAGCGGTGGGTTTTACCGATAATCGCGGTCTGGAAGATTTGGGACTGTTGCGGCGCTTATTGGAATACCTAAAACCCTTCGGTAAAAATATCGCCCTTTCCCCGATAAATCAGCAATTAAAGGGTAATGGAGTCATGCGTGAGGGAGAAACCTCGATTCGCTTCGGTTTACCAGGAGATCCTGCTATTTCCGAAACCACTGCTTTAGCCACAATTTTAGAAATCGTCGGCGAAATTAATACACCTGTTCACCTAATGCGAATTTCTACCCGTCGAGGAGTGGAATTAATTCGCGAGGCAAAAATGCGGGGATTGCCGATAACCGCTAGTGTGACGTGGTTGCATCTCCTCTTAAATACAGGATCGATCGCCAGCTATCATCCCAGTTTACACCTCGCTCCACCCTTGGGCAACGAAAGCGATCGCAAGGCGTTAATTGCGGCAATTAAGGAGGGAATTATCGACGCAATCGCGATCGATCATCGTCCCTATACCTACGAAGAAAAAACCGTCTCTTTTGCAGAAGCACCCCCCGGCGCGATCGGGTTAGAATTAGCTTTACCGCTACTCTGGGAAAAATTAGTAATAACCGGGCAATTATCAGCTTTACAATTATGGCAAGCGCTTAGTCTCAATCCCTGTCATTGTTTACAACAAAAACCGGCATCTCTCAACCCCGGTAATCCCGCAGAAGCAATTCTTTTTCATCCCCAAGCAAGCTGGAAAGTAACAGCAAATAATCTTCACTCCCTCAGTCATAATACTTTCTGGTTAAATCAAACAATTACGGGAAAAGTGTTAGAAATGTGGAATTTTTAAAGGGTGGCCAATTTCTATCTTGAGACTCTCCTAGTTTTTTGGATAATGATCAGCTAGAATTCTAGAGAAAACTAGAGTAATGCCATGGAAAAAGAACTGGTATCGGAAAAGCGCGGTTATCTACTTCGCACGGTGGCAGAAGCTAAAGAAATTGTCCTTAATTGGTTGCGGGAAATAAATTTAGTTAATGCGATTAAATTAGGTTTACCAGAAGTGGATGACAGATATCATATTTGGCGAGTTCCTTTATGTAATGAACAGAAAAAAACCGTTGGGGAAGTGGTGATCGATGCCTACACCACCGAAATTTTAGCCGATAGGACAACCCGGACTGAAATTATTGTCGCTCGTCTGTTAAAACAGGATGAATCTAAATTAGAAACCCGCAAGAAAACCAAAAAAGAATACAAGCTTTCCTCTCTGAGAAATACCATCGGATTTGGTGATTGTAGCGAACTTTTGGAGGAAATGCCAGCAGAAAGTGTTGATTTAATCTTTACCTCACCACCCTATTTTAATGCTCGTCCAGAATATTCAGAATTTGAAGAATACGAAAGCTATCTATTGAAGCTGCGACAGGTGATCAGAAAATGTCATCGAGTTTTGAGTGAAGGACGT
Organism: Microcystis sp. M49636_WE2; assembly: GCF_030065375.1. Lineage (NCBI taxonomy): Bacteria > Bacillati > Cyanobacteriota > Cyanophyceae > Chroococcales > Microcystaceae > Microcystis > Microcystis sp. M49636_WE2. Next base: position 3,700 of record NZ_JASJFG010000657.1, read on the forward strand.
TTTTTTGTCATTAATATTTCTCCCGTGCTGTTGCGTCGCGCTTCGCGTAATCAAGCTTCTAAACGTATTGCTGTTCCCTTTGATTTGCATCGAATTTTTATTGAAGAAGGTTACGACTTTATTGATGATATTATTTGGCTAAAACCAGAGGGAGCAGGGTGGGCAACTGGTAGAGGGCGCAGATTTGCCGCCGATCGAAACCCTCTCCAATACAAAACCGTGCCGGTGACTGAATACGTTTTAGTCTATCGTAAACACACGGATTTACTCATCGATTGGCATATTCGCAATCATCCCGATCAAGAAGTAGTAAAAGCCTCAAAAATTGCCGATGGTTATGAACGCACTAATGTTTGGAAGATTAACCCAGTCACTAACTCAAAACATCCCGCCGCTTTTCCCGTAGAATTGGCAGAAAAAGTGATTACCTATTACTCTTTTAAAGGTGATGTGGTTTTAGATCCCTTTGCTGGTTCAGGAACCGTGGGACTAGCGGCCGCTTCTTTAGATAGACGTTTTGTTTTATTCGAGAGTAATTTTAATTATATTGAAATGATACAAAAGCTAATTACTGAAGGCAATCAGGCTGATTTAGACTCAATTATTTGGCTTAATTGTCCGTTATAACACTAACAACAAGCAAGATAAACCCCATGACAGCCAGTAAAAGTCACGCTTATTTTACTCCAAAAGACTATCTAGAAATAGAGAAAATTAGCCCCATTAAACCTGAATATATGCGAGGGCAAATCTTGGCAATGGCTGGGACAAGTAAAGCCTATGTTATCATCACAGGTAAGTAGGTAGGCGTTAAAAATTATCAGATGCCCCCCTTATTAAGGGGGGACTCAGGGGGGATCGGCACACCCCTTATTAAGGGGGGACTCAGGGGGGATCGAACCTAAAATCCATTTTTAATTTAATTATAACCAGCTACTTAATCTTTCAGCCCAACTAATTAACCGTAACCTTTTAGGGGTGAACAGAAGCACTGTATTGGCTAAAAAAAGAAAAAGCTCCCACCATCAAGGTGACAGCTAACTTGATTCTCTATTTGCACTGAATACAATTTAATTTGCTATCAGAATCCTAATGTCTTGGAATTCATGACCGACGCAATAGTTGCAGACAGTTTATTTATGGAATTGGTGAAGTAGGTCGCGAAATTCCGGAAAACTAATCTGATTATCGCGACTTGTATCGGCCTGTTGTAACATAGCTTCGATTTCCTTGTCTGTCACCCCCGGTTCGATCGCCTGAAGACAAGCTTTTAACTCCTCAAGGCTAATTTGTCCAGAGCCATCACTATCGAATAGCTGGAATCTTTCCAATAAAATCCCCTCCTGTTGCTCACGATCGCTCTGACTACTAAAAGATAGACGATCGAAGACCTGAAAAGCACGGGCGATATTTTGCCATAATTGATGGGCCAAAGGACGATGGAGAATCGTTTCCTCCTCCTGACCGGTAACTCCGTACTCCCGACGCAAAGACTCGACAGTTTCCGTTTCCGAGGCCGGCAATTCCGTCAATAAATGCTTGATCGCCTCCCTGGAACTCTTACCGGTTAACAC
>NZ_JASJFG010000582.1:0-2789 GCF_030065375.1 Microcystis sp. M49636_WE2
ACTGATAACTGATAACTGATAACTGATTAGGTGTGGTGGGCCCCATTAACTCTGAGGACTTCTCCAGAGACATAACTGCTGGCAATAGGAGAGAGTAAATAGGCAGTTGCCCAGGCGATATCTGCGGGTTCACCGAAGCGACGACAGGGAATTTCGGCGGTGATTTTATCGCGAACCTTATCGGGAATCGCTAAAGTCATTTCCGTGTTAATAAACCCCGGTGCGATCGCATTGGCGCGAATATTATAACGGGCAGCTTCTCGCGCTAGGGATTTGACTAAACCGATAACTGCCGCTTTTGTGGCTGCGTAATTAGTTTGGCCGGCATTACCGCGATCACCGGAAATAGAACTAATACAAACGATCGATCCCGCTTGTCGTTCGTACATTCCCTCAATAAACGGCTTAATCGTGTGATTAACCCCTTTTAAGTTGACATTAATCACTAAATCCCAATCTAGCGGCGTTAATTTAGCGAAAAAGTTATCTCTGGTAATCCCCGCGTTAGCGACGATACCGTAAACCGGTCCCAATTCCGCTTCAATTTGTTGAGCTGCCGCTTCCATGGATTCCAACTTAGTCACGTCGGCGACAATGCCTAAACCCTGGGGATTATCGGTGACTAAATCCGTGTAAGCCACCTTGGCCCCCAATTCTATCAAAAGAGAGACAATAGCCGCCCCAATGCCTCGATTTCCGCCGGTAACGACGATAACTTTCTCCTCTAGTCCGAGAGATACCATAGCTTTTTCCTCCTAAACTCTTTCAATTGCGATCGCTGTTCCGCCACCGGTCCCATGACAGATGGCCCCCATACCGAGGGTTTTATCCTGTACTTTCAACGCGTTAATTAACGTCACCAGAATTCGCGCTCCGGAAGCGCCGATGGGATGACCCAATGCGATCGCACCACCGTGAACGTTTTGTTTTTCCCTCGCTAACCCCAGATCCATCTCAAAAAGCAGATTATTTAAGGCAAAAGCTTCGTTATTTTCCACTAAATCGAAATCTTCGATCGTTTTATCTAAAGATGATAGTAATTTTTTCACCGCTAGGACGGGGAACTCTGGAAAGCGATCAGTTTTTCCAGCACCCACAGCGCCGCCAAGGATTTTGGCAATTGGTTTTAAACCGTACTGATCCACAGCTTTTTGACTGGCTAAAAGGATAGCGGCGGCCCCATCGGAAATCTGACTACTATTCCCTGCGGTTAAAACTCCCGATGGATTAAAAGCCGGCCGCAGTTTTCCTAACCCTTCTGGGGTACTATCGGAACGAATACCCTCATCTTGAGCGATAATTGTGGAACCTTTCTTAGATTTAAGCTCAATTGGCACGATTTCGCCCTTAAACCAGCCTTTTTCTGTGGCTGTGGCCGCTCTTTGGTGGGATAAGGCGGCAATTTCGTCTAATGCTTGCCGAGAAACCCCGCGATCGAGACAGAGGCGATCAACTTGGGAACCCATGCCCTCAGTCGTGGTAGCATCGGTTAAGCCATCGTGCAGTAATAAATCCGTTAATTGTTCCGGCGCACCCATAAGGAATTTATAACCCCACCGGGCCCGATGGGAGAGAAAAAAGCCAGTTTGGGACATGGATTCTATACCACCAGCGAGGACGAGATCCGCTTCTCCGGCGCGGATTGAGGTGGCAGCGTTACTAACGGCAATCATTCCCGAAGAACAAACCATATCCACCCGATATCCGTCCACGCTTACGGGAATTCCCGCTTTAATCGCCGCTTGTCGGGGAATTAACTGACCATGACCAGATCCCAAAACATTGCCGAAAATGTACAAATCTAGGGCTTCTGGGGGCAAATTAGCGATTTCTAGGGCGGATTTCATCACTGTTGCCCCTAAATCCGCCGGGGATAATCCCATTAATCCCCCACCAAAACGACCAATTGGAGTCCGGACAGCGGCCACGATATAAACTTCTTGCATAGACTTCTCTCTATTGGGAAGCGAAGATACTAGATAGAATTTGCTTAAGAATATCGAGTCCGAAAAGATCAAAATCCCAATTTACTGTCATTGGTTAAAAGTTCCTGGCCCCGATGCCTTGAGTTTTTGTCTATCTACCCTCGATCTTGCAACAGAATTTCTGTGTCAGAACATATATTCATTAGAATTTAACTTTTCCGGCAGCAATCCCCTTTTTTTATGGATTTAGTCAAGCGTCTAGTTTTTATCGGTGGTGGCCATAGTCATGCGATCGCCCTTCGTCTTTGGGGGCAATCACCCCTAAAAAACGTTCAATTAACTTTAATTAGCGATGTCACCCATACCCCCTATTCGGGAATGTTACCTGGCCACATCGCCGGTTTTTATGATTTTGCCGAGACTCATATCGATTTACCTTCTCTAGCTAGGTATTCTCAAGCGCAATTCTGTTTAGCCAAGGCTAATTTTATAGATACGGAAAAATGTCAAGTAATTTGTAATAATTCTTTACAGATTCCCTTTGATTATCTCTCGATCGATATCGGCAGCATTCCGGCAGTGGATAATGTTATCGGTGCTAAAGAGTACGCTATCCCCGCCAAACCAGTGCCGATTTTTCGGGAAGGATGGCAAGAAATCCTCAAAAAAGCGGTTAGTAACCCTAATAATCCTCTCAATATCGTCATTGTTGGTGGTGGCGCAGGCGGGGTCGAATTAGCTTTAAATATGCAGTCCCGTTTGGCCAAAATTCTCAACTCTAGCAGTAATTTGAATTTATCTCTAATTCATCGAGGAAAAAAACTCCTACCAGCCCATAATAATTGGGTCGGTCAACGTTTAGAG